>NZ_JBGMEK010000056.1:0-29393 GCF_041447265.1 Microbulbifer epialgicus | reverse complement strand
CAATCCCGGTTGGATTTGCGCTGATAGTGTAAAGCGGGATAACTCTCGGTCAGTCTTCTAAGAAGACTGGCTCAATAGCCCCCTTTTAGGGGGCCGAGGGCAATTCCGCATTCTAAGAATGCGGATTTTTACTAAAATTGGTTACAAGTAATTACTAATATCCAGATGTCCAAGTTAAATTATTATGTTGTATAAAGATAATTGGCCTGCTTGCCGGTAAATACTTACTAAAAAGAGGAAAGGATACACTGCACTCGGGGCCGTATGAGGCATGGATGCCGATTACGAGCTTGCAGGGATGTATTCGCAGCGCGTGTCGAGTGCAGTGTATTCTTTCTTTCTTTCTGACCCCTTAGTATTTTCCTCAAAATATTGTCAGTCATTCCATTTTGTGTGGGATGTTAAATTTAGATATATTCATTTCAGGTATTATTTCCATAAATCTGCAAGGTTTTTGCGAAACGCTTTACCAATTCTTACTAACTTCTCGTTGATTAGCCTGAGTTTTTCACTATCCTGAGCCACAATCTTTTCTCTATTGACTAAATAAGACTTATGAACCTGAATAAAACGGCCATAAGGTAATGTTGCGACAAAATTTTTCAAAGTACCAGCGGTCAGTAGGCTGCTTTCGTCAAACCAGATCTTAACGTAATTACCATAGGCTTCAAAGCATAATACTTTATCCAGATCAACCCTACGGTCCTCTCGATCCACACGAATTACGATATGGTTTTGTATGATTGGCTTTGCTAGTGATGCTGTCTCACCGGCTCGACGTCGAACTTTGTCCAGCGCCTGGGCAAAACGTTCACTACTCACTGGTTTAAGCAAATAGTCGGTAACATCCATTTCAAAGCCTTCAAGGGCATATTCTTGATAGGCGGTACAAAGGATTACTTGCGGACGGTTAGCCATTACTCTCAGCATTTTTAGTCCGGATAGAACTGGCATATGAATATCCAGCAGTATTAAATCGACCTGTTTTCCATCTAGAAAAGATAGGGCCTCAGTAGCGTTAAAGCACTGTCCTACTACTTCAATATCAGTATGGGCGCGGCTATGGTGCAGGAGGACATTATGGGCTAGAGGTTCATCATCTATGATTAGGGCTTTCATAATTGTATTGTGAGTCGAGTATGCCATTGCTGCCCTTGTGTTTCACTTAGCAAAGTAAAGCGTTGTGGGTAACTTAATTGTAAGCGACGCTTTAAGTTTGTTAGGCCAATGCCGTTCGCTCTTGGATTTATAGCCTGATCGGGCAGACTGTTAATACATTTAAATACTAGTTCAGTGTGTTGCACATATAAGGAGATGTGAATAAAGCATTCTTCGGGACTGACTTCTACCCCATGCTTAAAGGCATTTTCTACTAGCATAATCAATAGTAGAGGCGCAATTTGTAATTTTTCCTCAGGTATTTGTAAATTTGTTTCAATACGACAACGGGAACCTACTCGCATTTGCTGCAGCTCCAAATAATTTTGCAAATAGGCTAGATCGTCTTTCAATGCAACCTCGTAACTTTCTCCTTGGTACACCACATAACGCAAAAGGTCAGATAATTTCAATAGCATTGGTGCTGCGTGCCCCGATTGTGCTAGGCAAAGAGCATACAAGCTATTGAGGATATTAAATAAAAAGTGCGGATTAACCTGTTGCTGCAACATTTTGAGCTCAGCCTGTGTCTGTTCCTTTGTTATCTCAGCGAGTTCCCGAGTGCTTTGCTGGTGTTCGAAGGCAAGAATTAAGGGAGTAGCGATGCCCCAGATAATTGTTGCCACAAGTAAATTTAAGGTATCGAATGGATTATGATTTTCCGAAGGCAGGAGACTTAACTCAGGAATATTCAAGGGTAATTGCAGAATTAGGGAGCCGAATAGTGGATAGGATAACAATAACCAGATTGCACTGCATAGAAAAAACAAATATATCCTATGATTGGCCAAAACCTTACGGATCAGTACATACCGATTGACCCAGTAGTAGGTAAATAACACAAGTGCCATCAGAGAAAATTGCCAGATGTAATACAAACTCAATTGCCATTGTTCAAGCATCAGTTGAAGGTTTAGCTTAGCCTCCAGGGGTTGATTGTGCATCGGGTCAGGGGTATATACAAACATACCGCTCATTAGAATGACCCAACATCCAAGACACAAAATTAGTGCCGAATCCAACGATAGTAGATAACGCAACCAGGGGGGCCTGCTATACCTGCCTGAAGATTGCTGAGAGTCCCGCTGGAGCCAGTAAATTAGGGATAACCCTGCCGATATTCCCCAAAATTGTATACTAACTGAAGATTCCATATTTCCTGGCAATGTGTTTTGTGCTACCAGGTTAATGGCAGGATAAATAATAAACCCTAATGACCATAATAGGTAATGCTGCCAATTGGATAAAGATATCATTAAGAACTGAGTAATGAACAACGGCAGGCTTTCAAGTAGAATCTGTAATAGTGATAATGAATACGGGCCCCAAACGCTGAGGGCATCGATCCGGTGAGTAGCGATAGGTGATGCATAATTATGGAAGCGGATTAATACTTCTATCAATACCGCCGCAATTACTGGTAATAGGGATATCAATGTTTGTCGATGGCGCAGAAGGCTTGGAAATCTTATCATACTGAGTTAGGCCTACTTATAAAGCGCTGATGCCAATACTGGTGTAATCCCTCGGGTCTGTCAGCAGTTTTATGATAAACATAGTGTTTTTACTGATAAACAGTAGTTCATGCAACTGAGTTAATAATGTCACAAAAACCATAGACTTCATCATCAAACTCTTTATGACATCCATGGAGTTATTTAGCCTGATAAAAAACTATGGTACATGTCAATGCTAAATCTCCGCAAAATTTATAAAACCTACCCAGATGGTACACGTGCCCTAAAAGATGTTTCTCTGCAAATAGGTACAGGAATAACGGGTTTACTTGGCCCTAATGGTTCTGGCAAGTCCAGCCTCATGCGCACTATTGCCACGCTACAATTGCCAGATAGCGGCGATATGCTTCTTGATGGGCAAGATGTGTATCAAGATCCATTTCTGCTACGCAGACTTGTAGGTTATCTGCCTCAACACTTTGGTGTTTATTCATATATATCCTGTTACGCGCTACTTGAGCACCTGGCAATTCTGAAAGGTTTGAATAATAAAGTACAACGTCGACGGCAGATTGATCAGGTTCTCGATCTGACTGATCTCACAGGGCATGCAAACCGGCAGCCGAGCCATTTTTCTGGTGGAATGTTGCAGCGATTTGGTATTGCCCAGGCACTTTTAGGTGAACCGAAAATACTGATTCTTGATGAACCAGCTTCAGGGCTGGACCCGGCGGAGCGAACTCGTCTACACCAGTTGTTACACGAAATTGCCCAAACACGCGTGGTGCTGCTTTCCACACATATAGTTGAAGATATTGAACATCTTAGTGCGCATACTGCCATATTGATCAATGGCGAGATTGTCGCCCATGATCATACGCTGGCGCTATTTAGGAGTCTGGAAGGAAAGATTTGGCAGGGGCCTCTAAGCGGGTCGTTGCCAAACGATATACAACTGCTTAGTCAATGCCTGTACTATGGTGAGTCGATGGCGCGCATTTTCGGTGAGCATTGTCCGGCTGCCGACTTTGAGGCTGTCCCCCCCAGCTTGCAGGATAGCTATTTTCTGTATCTGAAAAAGTACAGAGGGGAGGTCGTCTGATGCTTGGCACGCGAGTTATAAATGAACTGCAACTCTGCCTGCGTCAACCGCTTAGCTGGATATTGACAATGCTGGCAGGGGTATTTGGCTTTTTTGTTGGTCGCGGAATCCGTGTAAATCAAGCTGAGCTGTTTAGCGATCCACATCTGCTGAAGCTAGTTGGGGTCCTGTGTATGTTGGCACAGCCCTGGGCAGCTTGCCTCTTGGCTGGCTTTGCCTTGTACCGTGCCGATACCTATAAAATGCACGACCTCACGCTGGTGACTCCGCTATCGCGGGCCAGACAACAGGTCACCCAGGTTGTTAGCCTTTGTCTTCTGCTGAGCCTGCTTGGTGTACTGGCGGCGCTTGGCTTACTAGTTGGCCTTATGAGTTTTGCGGATAAACTGCCAGATGTACTTGACCTACTGTCTACCGCTGTAAAATTACAGGCTTTCCAATTGTTGATCGGCTTACCCGCGACATTGCTATTTGTATCAGCCTTTTGGTGGCTCCGGAATCTAAGCCCATCGTTGATGTTGGTATATTTTTGCGGCCTGTTATGGTTTATTAGTTATACCATGCTGGCAAGTGTCAGCGGCTCGCCGCTAATGGCGAGTTCACAAACGCCAGCTCCCTGGCTAGTATGCCTCATGGGATATTTAGACTGGTTTGCACTCACAGCGTTGATGACAAAAGAGCCCGATTTAGCACTTATTGGTGTGAACAGGGCAATGGTAATACTTACCGCTTTTGCGATGTCCTCTGTTGCTTTTCGCCTAGCAAAACAACATATAGATTCTTGTTCGAAGTCCATACAGAAGTTACCGATCAGACAGCGAAAGACTACAGGTTCAACTCTCTTTGTTTTTACTGGTGTTAAACCACAAGGCTTCCTACAGTTTATTACTCTGATTCGCCTGCAATGTACGCAGTTGTTTAAACTGCCTGTATTGTGGTTGGTGGGCTTGATTTGGTGCTGTGTGATCATTGGTGAAACTTACCCATCACTCAACCATGCAGAACCTGGTGCACTGCTAGTAGGTTCGAGCAAAGATGCTATTAATCGTTTTATGTGGGATATAACACCGCTATTTGGGTCAATACTCCTGCTGTATTTCAGCGATTGGCTTACCCGACGTGATCAACAGCTAAATATTGCTGGCATTGTTAATGCGCTACCTCTTTCCCCAGCCGTCGGATTATCATCACGGGTAAGCAGTCTACTTACCCTACTCCTAGTACTTTTATTACTGGCTGTTCTGGCTTCTATATTGTGCCAATGGCTCAAACAGAGCCCCATTAGCTTACTTGAATATGGGCGTTATGTGCTTTATTCAGGTATCCCGTTGGCGGCGCTTGGTATTGTATTTTTAGCTATTCAGGCTTGTATTTCCAGTCGAATTTCTGCAGTGATGCTTTGCGTATTACTGTTGATCCTACGCTTTACTCCCCTTGCAGCTCTGTTTGATTTGCATCATCCGTTATTGCGCCCATTTGAAACACCGCTAGAGCCTACAGGTGGATACTTGGGCTATCAAACAAATCTGGATGGTTTCTGGGCCTTTACCCGGTTCTGGGCCTTGCTTGCAGCACTGTTGCTATCAGCTGCCATTCTTATCAACAGCCAGTGGCGGAAAATTAATATACAAAAGCTATACAGTCCGGCCTTACTTGCTGTTGTTTCATTTACCATTTTTCTGGTTTATCAGGGGATAGCGATTCAGACTGCCTTGAGTGTAAACGGCCAGAGCCTCGCCCCAGGCCAGCGAGCGGCTATGCTGACTCAGTATGAGAAGAAATTTCGCTCTTTTAGCGAATTACCGATGCCGGTAATTACCAGCATTGACACTGAGGTAGATTTTTTTCCTCAGCAGCGCCAAGTTCGGATTAACGGGCAATACCATTTGGAAAACACTCATTCCCAGCCCATAGAAACACTCTTGATAGGTGAGTACTGGCAAACACGGTTAAGCCAAATAAGCCTGAACGTAGAGGCCTCAATGGAATATAATAGTGAGCTGGGCCAACGGATTTATCAATTGGTGACACCACTGCAGTCAGGTCAATCTCTGACTCTGGATTTCAGCTTGGTGTTGGCACAAAATGGTTTTATGGCGATGCCAACCCATAAAATGCTTACTCAAGAGTTCAATTACCTGCGTTCAATTCCCTACTTTCCGGTGATTGGCTACCAATCGAAACGAGAATTGGATAGTGAAGACTCGCGCCGTCAATTTGGCCTTCCGCTAAAACCACAGAAGTCTGTGGAGGAAGCTCTGGAGCTAAGGGATAAAAGTGGAGATGGTTATAATTGGGTGCTAATGGACACTCAAATATCCACGCCGCTTGGTTATCAGAGTTTTACTCAAGGCGAGATAGCTAACAGCTGGCAACAGGGAAATCGCCAGTACCATCGGTTTGTCACTCATCAGCCAATACGCAATTTACAGGGGTTTATTGCCGCACCGCTAAAAGTACAAAGTCGCCACCTAGATGGAGTAAAGCTACAAGTGGCGTTTTTACCTCAGCACCGAACGAATGTGGGAATGACGCTGGATGTTATGGCGCAAACAGTTAATTTTTTATCCACACATATTGCTCCCTTTAACGGAAGTACCTTGACATTGGTAGAGAAGCCAGATAATGGTCCGACAGGGTACGCCCTACCACACTTGCTGTTAATCGGCAGTCGAGTCGGTTTTCGTGCCCTGCAGGATAAGGAAATGCCTTTCAGTCAAGCCTATCGCCGCGTCGTACACGAAACTGCGCACCAATGGTTCGGTCACTGGTTTGGCAATGGTATTGAACAGGACCGCGCTTTCTTGGTGGAATCCATAGTTAAGTATATTGAGTTGGTGATATTGGAGCGTTATGTGGGCAGGCCTGCCATGGAGGGACTCATCGCCTATGAACGAGAACGCTATCAGCGCGTCGAAAACCATAACCGCCAGCCAACGCTCAGTTTGCTCAGCGCTGAGTCACCTCATGATAGGTATTCCCGTGCCACTTTGGCCTTTGCTCGGCTGCGTCAGGCCATAGGTGATACGCCGATTCTTGCCGCCCTTGCTGAATTGGGCAAACAGCATGGTTATCCCGGCTCTCCCGCCAGCTCTCTGGATTTTGTTGAAACTCTTGTGGGTAAAGCTCCCGCTCAGCGTGAATTAATAGAAACTCTGTTTATCCGTCCTGTACCTGTGAACGTGTGGATAAATGAGCTGGCAATAGAGCAAATTTAGTGGCAACAAATCAAGTTCACATTGTCTCTAAGTTTTACAGGTGATTTTTAAGGTATCTCCAGAATAATCGGGTCGTAGTAAAAAAAAGGAGAAGCCTCGCACTATTCACGAATTATTTGAATATACTAAATTTGGTTTCTGTCAATCTGTGAGTAACTTACTAAAAGGTGGAGAGGAAGAATACTCTTCACTCGGGTATATATAAGGCATGAATGCCGGTTACCTGCACTTGAGAGACGTATTTTCAGTGTGCCGCGTGAGAAGTGTATTTTTTACTGCCTCCAGTAGTAAGTCGACATATTTTAGTTCCACAGCGGACAAATATTAGTGGCCTCCCTATAATAAAATTTACGAGAGAAGAAAGAATTTGATGTAGATGTTCATTGCTGGCTATTTCAGGTATTTAGTGACTCCCAAAGAGGACATCGGGACTGCTAGAAGATATTGCTAATAAAAGAAATTTAGAGGTTTGCTTGGTGCATCAAGACTTGGCCGCCGGGATTTTGTCAGAATATATTGAATTATTGTTCGGAAAAAAATATTATCAACATAGTTGGAAGCTCTTTAAGTTTTTATGAAATCCCTGTTGATACTGCTCTTACTATTATCAGCATCTGTTGAAGCCAGCGAGATAAAACCTTTTCGTACGGATGGCTGCAGCGTATTTCCCGATGGCACTCTGGAAAAACAGGAGTTGTGGTTTGATTGTTGTCAAGCCCATGATTATGCCTACTGGAAAGGTGGCACTTATACACAGCGTGAGTTGGCTGATCAAGAGCTGAAAAAGTGCGTTACTCAAACCGGTACTGAAGAAGTAGCCCTGTTGATGCTGTTGGGAGTGCGGGTTGGGGGTACCCCATTTTTACCTACGCCTTTTCGTTGGGGTTATGGATGGCCATATCTACGTGGTTATAAAGCTTTAACAAATGAAGAAAGGGATGCCATTGAGCGAGCTGAAAGATCCAACTAAAATTTTCTTAAGTTATTTTTAAAGCTTATGTTATTTATATAGCGTGATATTTATCATAAATTCAAGGTGGCAATCATTAGAGGTGAAAATCACTAAGGATTTATGTCGTAAATGATGCCCATTTGCTTTCATCGTACCTTTGAATCAAAATTAGCAGTTTAACGTGTTACAAGGATGTGCCGCTGTCGACCATAGGCTCGCGGAGCCCTGAATATTTAATTTATATATCTCTACCATTATTTCATAGTCAAATTAATAGTCAAAATGTCTTTCAATATAACTGATCTTGCTGTCAGAGTATTATACTACTGGGTCAGAAGGAAAGGATACACTGCACGAGACGCGCTGTGAATACATCCCTGTAAGCTCGTAACCGGCATCCATGCCTCATACGGTCCCGAGTGCAGTGTATTCTCTCCTTCCCTCTTTTTAGTAAGTGCGCCTAATTCAAGCCGTCTATAATTTTAATGGTGCTTGGTAAAAACTAAGGCTAGGATTATTGTAAGGTTTCCACCTTATATTTTATATTAATATTTATTTTTTAAAGGGCTGCGGTAAAAATGATAAAATATATCGTAAAATCCCACCATTCAGAACAAATGAAGCTATAAATTTTGCCAATTACTTCTATTTTATATTAATCAAGCTCCCCAAAAAGTATTAAACTCCAAGAATTAAATAAAGTTAATTTTTAACTTTTGTAGGCTGAAATCCTTTGGTGTAGCAATAAGTAATATTTTGAGTGTCAGCGGCAAGGGTATTAAATGATCAGTCTTGTGTAAGTTAGATTTGAGTTTAATAAAAAATGACAGCTTCATACATGCATGATGAACGGCGGATGAGATTTAAGGGTGTTGAGTTTGAGTCAGGGAATTTGTAACAAATAGGTGCTTTTAGATTTTAAATTATTATGAATTTATTTGTATATTGATGAGTTGAATTAGATTATGAGAGAAAAATAATGTTTTTATAGTTTTAATCTATCTTGGTTTGACGCTTGGAGAATTGATTTTTGGTTCTCAAATATCTACGGTACGGCTGAGCTGCCTAGTTTAAATTAAATCTGGAAGTGCTGTCTGGTAGATGGTTTTTCATTAAGTTTTTATTGTAATTATATTTACTTTATAATCTCGAGGAAAAAATAATGAATAGGTCATATTTATCTGTTTTAAATCTTTGTACTTTCATGGCGTGGATGTTGATTTCTTCTAATATGCTCGCTATGTCGCCTGAGCTTGAATCATCATTTTTTAAGTATATGAATCTAAGAGAGAATGCAGAGTTATTTTCTATAGAAAAAACAGATCAAATGCCACCTGGGCAAGATATTATATATATTGATTATGTTTGTGATCCAAATGATGAGAGTAAGCCTTGTATATTGGATCTTCCCGGAAACTATCCTTCTGTTGAGTATGTAATTGAGGAGGGAGCTTATTTACAAGAGGTGCGGCTTACAGGGCAAACCACAGTTGTAACAATGGGTGGAGGTCAGGTTACCAGTTCTATTCAGATATTTAATAAGTCGGAGTTATACTTGCTCGGTGGTAGTATTGTATCGATTAACGGTCGAGATTCCAGTCTTGTGGTTTTAGATGGGACGCAAGCCTCAATTGCCCATATGTATGATAGTTCTACCCTGTTTAGTACAAATAACTCCCCAACCAGATCGCTTTTCTCTTATGAAAATGCTTCAATTTATATGTTGGGTGCAAATTATTCTGAAGGAGAGAAAATTCAAGTATTTTCTTCTGGCAGTTCGACAATAAATCTATACGGTGAACGATTTATCTATATATTAAGCACCAATGGCTGTGTATGGTCTGACAATATCGCTCCAGAAGGAGAACCGGGGATATATGTGAACATCCAAGGTCAATGCCTTTCTGTAGGTATGATAAGTGGAAGTCAAGTATTCATTACCTCCAGTGCTACAGATAATGGTAAAGTCCGATTTTTTGATGTCGACTAAAAACCTAAATTCCTATTTCATGGGGTTGCGCTGGGCTATGATCGACGACGGCACATTCTTGTGCTGCACTAACCCGTTAATTTGTTAGTTAATCGAGTTAAATAGTAAAATTGAACCCAGTCAGATATGCTTTGGGCTGGGTCCAATTTCATAGTATTGAAAATACTGTTTTTTATCAGAGTTGTTGGTATGGGTGAGCTTGTACCCAATAAAATTTCAGTTGCTATAAGGTCCGTTTAGCAATAATTGTCGATATAATTTAGAAAAATTTGCTTTCAGCCATTCCATTAGACTACTCACTCGCGTTAACTGATGACGGAGTGGGGGACAAATCATGGATAGCTGAGTTGATTCTGACCACCCTGGCAACACTTCAACAAGGTTATTTTTATTGATATCTGCTTGAACATATATATCCGCCAGACGAGTTATACCGAGCCCTGCTAGGGCCGCGTGGCGCATTGCTCTGCCACTGACCAACTTTATGCCCTGCTCAGCCTGGATGACTTTCTGGGTATTGCCTCTGCTGAGTATCCACTGGGCGATACTGCCATAAATGAGCGGAACGCTGGATAAGTCTGCAGGCTTGGCAATCGGTGGATATCCCTTCAGAAACTTGGGGCTGGCAACATAGCGTGTCTTTATTGTGTGTAGCTGGCGCACGATTAGGGTTGAGTCACGTAAGTCTCCCATGCGTATTACCAAGTCATATTTATCTTCAATCAAGTCAACACGTACACTGGAAAAATCCAAGTCAACGCGTATCCCTGGGTGCTGCTTTTGAAAATCGATCACTATGGGAGCGATCAGTTCTTCTCCAATTACACCGCCAACTGCATTGATACGAATGCTTCCCTTAAGCTCCTCTGTGGATTGAGTGGCCCATTCGGCTGCAGAATCGAGTTGTTGCATTGCCTGTTTACAGCGTTGGTAGTAACCCTCGCCAACTTCAGTAAGGCGGAGCTTGCGAGTAGTACGGTAGAGCAACTGCACTCCAAGGTCAGATTCTAACTCTGTTACTTGTTGGCTTAAATTGGCTTTGGAAAAGCCACTCTGAGTAGCGGCAGCTGTAAAGCTTCCATGCTCCGCAACGTTGATAAATGCGCGTATAGCCCGCCAAGATAGATTGTTCATAAAAAACAAACAGTAATTTCACATTAATCGGGATTATCATAATAGTGGGACTTTCTATACTTGGTCCATCGAAGAAGTACTGATCGATAGAACGGTTACCTGATATAGAGAGATCCCCTATGACCAAACCTTTAGTCTTAATTACTGGTGCCAGCTCTGGCATTGGTGCTGCAATAGCTCAGGAGATGTCGGCTGCGGGCCATCCACTACTATTGTTGGCTCGTCGCCTGGATAAGATGGAGGCTCTGAATTTGCCCAATACCTTATGTCGCAAAGTAGATGTTACCGATAAATCCGCTCTGATAGCTGCAATTGAGGAGGCTGAACAACAATACGGGCCGGTGGATTGCTTGGTCAACAATGCTGGGATGATGCTATTAGGCGATATTGCTAATCAGGAACCCGTGGAATGGAAGCAGATGTTTGATGTCAATGTGCTTGCAACCCTGAATGGCATTCAAGCCGTGCTTGGAGGTATGAAAGATCGCGGTCGCGGCAGTATTATTAACATCAGTTCGCTGGCCGGCGTGAAGACCTTTATTAATCATGCTGCGTATTGTGGCACTAAGTATGCGGTAGCGGCGATAGCTGAGACTGTTCGTGAAGAAGTGGCGCCCAAAGGTGTACGAATTATGACAATAAGCCCTGGCGCAGTGGAAACAGGCCTTGTGAACCATACCACATCACAGGGGCTTGTTGATGATTATTTGAAGTGGAAAGATTCTATCGGTGGTGCAGTCAATGTTGAGGATATTGCCCACGCAGTTATGTTTATGTATTCACAACCACAGAGTGTCACCATACGGGAACTCCAAATAGCACCTACTCGACAAGAGCGTTGATTCACGATCTGGTCACGAATAAGGTGCTTCACAATTTCTGAGGGGCCACAGATAAAGTTAATTTAAGGCAGGTTGGCTGGAATTGCACTGATTTCTGAATCTTGCCTTTTAGTTTCAACCCAATTATCACTACCAGACCGGAAGTAAAAATACACTCGCTCGCGGCGCACTGTGAATATATTCCTGTACGCTCGTGGGCGGTATCCATACCTCATACTGCCTCAAGTGAAGGGTATTGGCCCCATCCTACTTTCTAGCAAGACTCCTGAAATAATTGTTGGATACTGGAAAAGTCCAATTCCTCATTTCCTGCCAAACTATGTAACCCATAAAGATTACGGGCCAATGAACCGAGGGGCGTATAGCTCCTACTTGCATTGGCAGCTTGTTGAGCCAATCCCAAATCTTTACTCATTAATTTAACCATAAAGCCCCCGGCATAATGCTTACTTGCCGGTACATTTTCCATCACTCCGGGATAAGGGTTATAGTTTTGTAGGGACCAGTTGGAGCCGGAACTCTTGCTTATGATTTCCGTAAGTACTTTGGGATCTAGCCCATTATCCACACCTAGTTGCAGCGCTTCAGCGGTGCCGATCATATGAACTGCCAGCAGCATGTTATTACAGATTTTGGCGGTCTGTCCGGCACCGGCGGTACCGGCGTAAAAAATATTAGTCCCCATATGCTGAAGGATTACTCTGGCCCTTTTTACGCTTGAATCGTCGCCACCACACATAAAGCTCAGTGTACCGGCTGCGGCTCCGGTGACCCCACCAGATACAGGCGCCTCAATGGCTTGAAGCCCTTTGTCATTAGCCGCAGAGATCAGCCGTTTTGAACTGGTGGCAGAAATTGTGGAACATTCAATGATTAAAGAAGTCTTTTCGATTTCATCCAGTAATCTCTCTTCATCAATATAAAGAGATTCTACTGCTGTATCGTGTGGCAGCATACTGATGACAAATTCAGCATCTTTCACTGCCTCCTGCGGAGATACGCATCTTTCCACTCCTTGTGAACAGGCGTGATCGAGTAAGTCTGCTACTGGATCAAAGCCCTTGACTCTAAAGCCCGCTTTAACCAGGTTGAAAGACATGGGAGCACCCATATGTCCCAATCCAAAGAAAGCTACTGTCTTATCCATTGCGCACACCTTTGGCGGGATATCTATTGACCATTCTAAGGGTGATTATTTGAGATGTATCGTCATATTTGCATGTTCCGCATGCTCAATATCAGAATCGAACCAGCGTGCGGTTACCGTTTTCGTCTCGGTATAGAAACGTACTGCTTGTTTTCCATAAGCATGCTGATCTCCATAAAAGGAGGCTCGCCAGCCAGTAAAACTGAAAAATGGTAACGGTACAGGAATCGGAATATTGATTCCTACCTGACCGACGAGAATTTCGTGTTGATACTTCCGAGCCACTGCACCACTGGCGGTAAATATAGATGTGCCATTGCCATAGGGACTGGTATTGACCAATTGAATTGCATCATCTAGTGAATCTACATTTACCAAACAAAGGACAGGACCAAAAATTTCATCTGTATAAATCGACATATCTGCAGTGACATTGGCAAACAGGGTGGGGCCCACCCAATTTCCATTGGGGAAATCCGTTACAGAAAATTTGGAGCCATCCAGCAAGCAATCAGCCCCCTCAGATTTACCTTTCTCGATGTAGCCAAGGACTCTTTCTCTTGCCGCCGGTGATATTAATGGTCCGTAATCCGAATCTTGGTTCTTCCAGTGGCCCGGTTTTACCTTGGCCATGACATCGCGAATTTCAGGTGTCCACTGTTGAGCCTCGCCCACCAATACTGCGACTGATATCGCCATACAGCGTTGACCTGCCGCGCCAACCGATGATCCAATGATATTGTTAATAGCAGCATTTTTATTGGCATCAGGCATAACTACCATATGGTTTTTGGCGCCGGCAAAGGCCTGCACCCGCTTTAAGTATTGGGTGCCCGTTTGATAGATGTGGCGGCCCACGGGTACAGACCCAACAAAAGAGATTGCCTTAATGTCAGGGTCTTCTAGTAACAAGTCCACCTGATTTCGGCCACCGTGAACGACTTGTAATATACCCTTTGGTGCGCCGGCCTCTTCAAATAATTCAGCCAGCTTACAAGGCGTAATTGGATCCTGCTCCGATGGCTTAAGGATAAAAGTGTTGCCACAGGCGATTGCCATGGGAAACATCCAAAGGGGGATCATTGCGGGGAAATTAAAGGGTGTGATACCGGCACACACCCCAATCGGCTGTAAGTAAGAATAACAGTCTATCGCACTGGCGACATTTTCGACGGTTTCACCCATCATCAGAGTGGCAATATTTGCTGCATGTTCGACCACTTCAATGCCCCGCCAAATATCTCCCTTAGCGTCTTCAAAAGTCTTACCCGTTTCCTCACAAAGTATTCTCGCCAGGGGCTCTTGATGTTCCTTCAATAAGGCCTGGTATTTGAGCATGATACGTGCTCTTGTGGGGATTGGCGTATTTTTCCATTCACTGAACGCTTTTTTGGCGGAAATTACTGCATTACGCAGTTCTTCGGGGGTAGTATAGGGTGCTCGCGTGAGAGTCTCACCGGTGGCCGGATTGGTGACATCTAGCCACTCTTTACTGTCAGACTGTATCCATTGGCCGTCAATATATAGAGGCAGCTGGGTGGGTATAGATTTATCCATTTTATGCATGTGTCAGGCAGGAAGTTAGGTGTACTCATTTTAGGTATATTTTGGAAAGAAAAGAGAAATTATCCGCCTCATATATCCGTTACTCAGCCGATATGGCTCCTGATTGATCAGAACTGCCTTTTTAAGATGAACATCATATTTCAATGGATGTATTTTTGATATGACAAATTATTTGTTTATAAAAAATATTTGATTTTTGTTGTGGAAATGCTCTCATTTTATATATGTATGACTAATGAAAACACAAGTAGCATATGAATGCTGTTATGCTTATACCCGCTGTAAGCTGGTTCTAGATTTCTAATGTAAGATTGGTCCGGATGTTAATATTTACTCTTATTCCTGTTACTTTTTAGCGGTAGGGTAATTCGTTACTTTGTTGGCAGCTTTTGGATGTGTTAAATATGTCTGGGCTGGCGTAGGCCAGTTATTTTGACTCAATATACAATTATCTTCTTATAGGAAGGGTGTTATGCATTGCTTATTTAAAACTGGGTATTTGCTGTTTTCTTTTCTATTGTTTTTTTTAGGTGGCGGGGTACACGCAACAACACTTGATGACTTGCGTGCTCATGATCCCACTTCAGATAAAACCTGGGCAGAGCAGTGGTTTTATAACATTGCCGTGCCTGATGTAGGGTATTTTAAGGTAAGTCTTCAGACATATATATCCCCTGATTTTGAGGTTCCAGAGCCAAAAGCCTATATACACTTGGCTTTCTCTCCATTAGATGGGCCAATTGTTAAGCATGATATATTCCATGATGAGATTATTTTGGATAATCCGGACAATCCAGGTGAATTTTACTATGAGGTTCCAGGTTTAATTGTTGCTGATAAAAATCATATAGATATTAATTATGATTTTTTTGATTTCACTATGCGTTGGACTGGTGAGCATCATTATTATTGGCACGGCAATAATCCAGGTAGATCCCCGCTGGGGATTCTAAAAGAAATTATCAATTTTGGGCCTGAGTGGTTTGTTTACACGATGGGCACACCTATTCATTACAGTTTTTCGGATGGGAATATTGCATTAATGGGTGGAGGATTCGCTCAATTGGATAAAGGCTGGTTCGATGATGAATCGAGCTCAGGCATTGTTTATACGATGGGTTTATCTGATGAATTGTATTTTATGCTTACTGGAGGAAAAGTTAGTGATACTAATATCGAAATGTGGATAGGTCGCTATATTTCCGGGGCGCATGATATGATTTTCTATCCCGCCTTTAATGGCTTGTCTGTTAGGCGCGAGTCTGATGCTTGCGAAGGGTATGCAAAGATTGAGTTTAGCAAAATTAACTATAAGTTAGTTGTTGAGGCAACGGCGGATCCGGACAGTTTTTATTCTCAAAGCTTTCCTTCGGATGTGATTTTTGGTAAAGGGCAGAAATATATGAAATCTATGCAGGCTAAGGTGGATTTTTCACTCTATAAAAAAGGAACCTTGATTGAAACAATTACTATGCCACAAGCTTTGTTGGAGTTCAGTGGGCCTCTGGCCTGTGAAACGTTTTTTGATCAATTATAATATACAACTCCGGAGTCAGCTCTGCCATAGTCCTTCGAAAGTTTAATGGCACTAAAGGAGTCTGTATACTCAACTTTTATTAAAAACCCGAAGGGGAAGAATACACTTTATGTTGGGCCTAATAAGGCATGGATGCCGATTACGAGCATGCTGAAGGAAAAGTGTATTCTTTACTTCCATTCCAGTTATAGGAAAGCCATTACCTATTATCATTGAACCAATTTATGAGCATTTCATGCTCAGCGTTACCAATTACCGCCATGCTGGGGTGGTTTCTGTCTGGAACAGGAATTACTGAAATATTGTCTTTCGCTAAATCTTTGTAATATCTGTAAGGGGCTACAGAATCCGCTGGTGAGGAAAATAAAAGAACAGGGATTTTGGTGTTGTACAAAATGGGCTTAATCTGAGTTTTATCAACACTGATATTGGCGTTATCTAAGGCTGTCAATGCTCCTTCACGAATTTGACTGGTAGAAATAAACCGACTTAATAGTGGATAACCTGCTTTGATATAATTGTTGGCAGCTTGATCAAAAGGGAGCATTGGAGCCTGTAAAATAAGCCCGCTAATATCTTCTCTTGAGGCGTTGACATATGCGGCGGCTAGTCCACCCATAGAATTTCCTAGCAGAAAAATATTTCCATCGTTTATGGATTTTTTCTTGATTAATTCATCAAGGAGTTCGTTAATTGCTACGCTATCCCCAACGCCATATTTCTTTTCGCCTCCTGACTCTCCATGACCAAGGAGATCGGGGATCACTACATCATATCCAAGAAAGCGGAAATACAGCGCAGAGTGAATCATAAGCTCTTTGGACATATTGAATCCATGCAACAAGATTACTGTTCCTGTATGCATGCTATCCAGTGAGTTTCTGTGGATCTCAAGCTCAACTATGCTGTCACTGCCTTCCGCTTCGAGCTCGATGGAATACCGAAGCTTCTTTGCCTCTATTGGTTTCGCATATAAGTAACTTATGCAAATCCCTGATGACCTTGAGCAATAGCTATCTTTTTGGAAACCCAGCTCCTTAATGCGGTGCGTTTCCACAATGTGGTCATAAGGAAAGCTTTTAGAGCTTTCTATGAAATAGGCAATATTAGAGGAACAGGCTGATGTCAGCATGACTAAAAAGGTAATACAGCATAGTAATGCTTTGAGTTTCATAGATATTTTTCTGATTGTTCGTCTTTAGGTACCTTAAATCAAAATCTGCCTTATGTTTAGTCTCTAAAATTGGAAGCTCGATTAATTACTTGAAACTCTTGGTGACCGGAAAGTCAAGATTTTTCGGGTTTTGGCCTGATACAAGTCATGTGTATGAAATAGAGGACCTGCATTCAACTCTAAAGTGCATCAGTTGATCATCTGGAAAAGAACGGCCAACTGAGGGTAACATCTGGCCTAAGTAACTAATGCTAGTCAGTCTCCAGTGCTTATTCTGGCAGTTGTCCTGGGTGCAATGAAATGCTGGTAGATACGCGAACCTGCTGGTATTTCACAGACTTACGCAGGCCTATGACCAGCGGCATCACATCTTTTGCGCTGTATTAATTCATTTACTGATTGGTTTTCCAAGTCAATAAAAGTCGCAGGGGGCTCCCGAGAATTTAATCTGGCAGCCCGTCGTGAGTTAAACTTAAAGGGTTAGCTTAGATTAATCCGGCTATCCTTAGTGGCAGAATCATGGCCGCTAGTGTGCAGGTTTGGGTATAAGTTTAATGTGTAAGTTAACAAGGTATAATCCCGTGAATCTGCTTTACATATAAAGCCCATAGACCTGGCGAAAGTCTGCACGCGCTTGTTTTCGGCAGACTCAATAGAGTAGATACGCTCCAGGCCTTGTTCGCGGGCGCAGCCAATAAGGCGTTTTAGCATAATGCGCCCCAGGCCCAGCCCCTGCCAATCATCACTGACAACTACTGCGCATTCACAAGCTCGTCCATCTGGATCTACAGCGTAGTGCGCTGTGGCAACAGCTCTTTGCGCACGGTCGCTACTACACAAGGCAATAAAAGCCTCATGGATCTGGTGATCATTGTCAGTGAGCAGCTCAATGAGTTTTTCGCTGGCCTTACAGTTACCGCCCAGAAAGCGGTCGCGGCGGGTCTTGGGAGACAAGTCTTCAATTAGCTCCTTCTCCAGTTGGCCGTCACTACGACAAATTGGGCGTATGGATACCTTGCGCCCGTTGCCGAGCGTAATCATTTCTATCTGATGCGCAGCACTGACTTTGCTGTTATGTGTCATGACTGTGTATATCCCTGCTGCACTTGGCAGCTTTGTCTTAAGTTCGCAACGGAGGTTGGATATCAAAAAGATAGACGCTCGCGTTGCGAACGCAAAACTATGTTACGGTCGCGTTGAGGCAATTCCTTACATCGGCTTTGTATAAGGCTATAAGTCAGTGGTGTTATCCGCTAGAACTATACAGTCAGTTCATTTATGGTATAGTGCAGCTGCTGTGATTTCTCAGCTGCGTCATTTGTAGGCCGGCAATCTACCGGTATCCCCCCTGGAACATTTCTCAAATTCTTCCCGGAAACTTCTACTGAATGCCGCGCACCGATTATTATCGGTGAATAGACGGCTGTATGCATCGAGCGCCGACTCGCTTGGAATGCCAACTCCGATTTCTTTTTTTGCACATTAATAGTGCGAACGTATTTGATTGCGCTCGTAGCGCAGTTCGAGGTTATTTATGTTGTTTGATGATCTGGGTCTCGCCCAGGATATTGCCCGCGCGGTCTCGGAACAAGGATACAGTGCACCCACGCCCATTCAGGCGCAGGCCATCCCGGCGGTGATGAAAGGTAGTGATATCATGGCGGCGGCCCAGACCGGCACCGGCAAGACTGCGGGCTTCACTCTGCCACTGTTGCATCGCCTGAGTGCTGGTGAGCGCGCCCGTAAGGGCCATGTTCGTGCCCTGGTGCTGACCCCCACACGGGAGCTGGCTGCACAGGTATTTGATAACGTGCAGAGCTATAGTAAGTATCTACCTATGCGCCATGCGGTAGTGTTTGGTGGAGTTAAGATCAATCCGCAGATCTCACGCCTGCGCGGCGGCGCCGATATTCTAGTGGCCACACCAGGGCGCCTGTTGGACCTTTATGGTCAAGGTGCTATCCGTTTCGACCGCTTGGAGGCTTTGGTACTGGATGAAGCCGACCGCATGCTCGACATGGGCTTTATCCATGACATCAAGCGGGTCTTGAGAATACTGCCTTCCCAGCGTCAGAACCTGTTGTTCTCGGCAACTTTTTCGCCGGACATCCGCCAGTTGGCGAAGGGGCTGGTGAAAAACCCGCTGGAAATTGACATCAGTCCACGTAATTCCACCACCGAAACAGTACGCCAGAAGCTGCACCCTGTGGATAAGGCACGAAAAACTAAACTGTTGAGTCATTTGATACGCGAGAACAACTGGCACCAGGCTTTGGTGTTCAGCCGAACCAAGCATGGGGCCAATCGCCTGGTAAAGCAGTTGGAAGGCGATAATATTCGCGCCGTGGCAATTCACGGTAACAAGAGCCAAAACGCACGCACCCGCGCCCTGGCGGACTTTAAGATGGGGAAGGTGCAGATCCTGGTCGCCACAGATATTGCCGCGCGTGGAATCGACATTGATCAGCTGCCCCAGGTGGTCAACTTCGATCTGCCCAATGTTCCCGAAGATTATGTGCACCGTATTGGCCGTACAGGTCGTGCTGGTGCGCGAGGCCAGGCGGTATCCTTGGTCAGTGCGGATGAAATCAAGCAACTGCGCGATATCGAGCGCCTGATTGGTAAGCCGATTCCCCGTGAAGAGGTCGAGGACTTTGAGCCTGATCACCAACTGCCCGCTTCCGGCAACCCAAAGCGCGGCGGAGGACAAAAAAGCCGCACCAATGGCCAGAAGCGAACAGAAGTGGCCCGTGGTAATGGCGATCGCGGCGGTCGCAATAGCCGGGACAATCGCACCGACAATCGTGAAAACGGGCGGAGTAACGGCGAGAGTCGGGTTAAAAGCGGTTCCCGTAGCCGTGGCGACAACCGCGGAAACTCTGGGGTACGCACAAAAGGCAATGGAGGAGGGCGTGGGCGAGGAGACAGTGCCGCTCGCACTGACTCGCAACGACCTCAGCGGGCTCCCCGTCGTCGCCCTGCCAGGGGCCATGCGGAAAGCGTCTAAAACCAAATTTAAAAAGCGGCATTTGCCGCTTTTTAATTATCGAAGCAATAAGCTACCTTAAGCTTTGCTAATTACCACTCTTGTTAAGTCACAGATAACTATATAGATACAGTTATTTGTTTGTTCTACAAGGAAATCCACCATGGCTCGCAACAAGGTGCAGTTTCAGAAGGGCATTAATTTGACCCAATTCCTTAAAAAATACGGAAGTGAAGAGCAGTGCTTCAACGCGCTCTGCCAATGGCGTTAGCCAAACGGCTTCTGTTGTCCTCACTGCGGACACGACAAGCATTGCGATCTGTTTTATCACAAGCTCAAACAGTGCAATCGGCGTCCACGTCAAACGTCGGTGACTTCTCGTACAATATTTGGCTGAATTTCAATATCGGTTTAATCGACGATTTGATTTGTCCGCGATCATTCCCCGATTTATTTTTGTCTCACTCCGCACACCACCAATGCTGGAAAGGTTGCTGAAAATTGGTTTAGCATAGGTGGTAATTAGGTAAGTTTTTGAGAAATCTTTTCACAAGTGTTTTTCAATGAGGGTGCAGATTATAAAAAATAGATGCAGCAGCCTGTTTCTAGTACCAGTGTCTGCACTCTATTTCGAAATAAACGGCCTACGTCTAAATGCCCCACAGTATTTCCATTTTCTATCCATAATTGATCATATTTTTTCCCCTTCCTTCTGTGGTCTTATTGTTCTCTGGCGAGGTGGTAAGTGAAGTGCAGTTTCAGCATGCAGAGATTTACTAAACCGGGTCAAAACAGAAGCGGTTGCTATTACAGACCTGAATACGGTGCCAGCAGCACCCATAACGTAACAATTACTGTTGAGTAATTTAAACTTAGAAGAAAGCGAGTCTCAAATGAGACTCGCTTTCAATTACTACTCTTTATAGTTGGCCATATAGTCCAGGGTCAGCAATGTCAAAATCTCAGTCCCTTTGCGTAATGCACTTTCATCCACATAAAAGAGCGGAGAGTGGTTACTGGGCGCTTTGCTTGGATCTTGTCCCTCTGGAGTTACGCCCAGGAAATAGAAGAACCCAGGCACTTCATTGGCAAAGTAGGAAAAGTCTTCTGCACCGGTGACTTTGGGCACTTCAACAACACGCTTGTCCCCCACTACGGATCTCAGAATCGGCAGGGCCATTTCAGTCAGTTCGGCATTATTGATAGTAACCGGGTAGCCTTCCAGAATTTCCACATCGGCACTGGCTCCGGAGCTTTCGGCAATCAACTGAGCGGTGGTTTTTAAACGTTTGAAAATTTCCGTGCGGTTATCCATATCAAAGTTACGGATGGTGCCATTTAAGTAAACGCTATCCGGAATAATATTATTGCGCACGCCGCCATCAATTCTGCCATAGGAAATAACCGCCGGTTCCTTTGTGATATCTATCTGCCGGCTGACGATGGCCTGGGTGCCCATGACCACCTGAGCGGCAGCAACAATTGGGTCTACCCCACCCCAAGGACGGGAGCCATGAGTCTGGCGCCCATGAATGGTGATGCGGAATTCATCGGCCGCAGCCATCATTGGCCCTGAGCGATAGCCCACTACACCAACGGGTAGCGAGGACGTAACGTGTTGGCCAAGCACTACATTTGGTTTATATTTTTTGAAAAGTCCCTCCTTGAGCATCAACTCCGCTCCGCCTTCTTCACCTTCTGGGGCTCCCTCTTCGGCGGGCTGGAAAATAAACAGTACATTACCGGTCAATTCATCACGGAGGTTCGCAAGTACTTCGGCGGCGCCCATTAACATGGCCACATGAGTATCGTGGCCGCAGGCATGCATTACACCGACCTCCTTGCCCTGGTAAGTGGTTCTGACCTTAGAGGCGAAGGGGACATCGGTTTTTTCGGTAACTGGTAGGGCGTCCATATCTGCCCGAAGTGCCACCGTTGGACCAGGCTTAGCTCCTCTTAATAGTCCGACCAATCCCGTATGTGCGATTCCCGTTTCTACTTCTAGCCCTAAAGCGCGGAGATGCTTCTCGATGTATTTAGCCGTTTCAAATTCGCGGTTGCCCAGCTCGGGATTTTGGTGCAGGTGGCGACGCCACTCTATAACTTTGGATTCGGTATTTTTAAGCAACTGCTGGGGATCAGTTTCAGCAGCCATTGCCTGGCTGGTAAACAGTGAGGCGCAGATAGCCAGAGGCAGAAATAATTTCTTCACGGCATATTTCCTTCATTTACATTATCATTGCTTGATTCTAACCCTTTGGGAGCAAGGCTCCCATGACATATCCAATCAGCTTCTAGTAAGTCCGATATTGGGGTTTGATTGGAATAACAGGAAATTAACGAATAGGTTGAGCTTAGCCTCAATCCCATTTTTAAACAGAAGTTACTCATCATTAGCACAGCTTATACTGTGTAACAGTCTGGCGGCGGAAATCCATGGTGATCAATTTCTATGTTGGTTGGTATGCAATTTACACTGCCTTTTTTAAAATAATCTGACACTGCGCTGCAGCGGCCTTTTGCTCTGGTTACTTACCAAAAAGTTTTTTCGAAATAAGATTTTTGGAAAAGTCAGGAACTAAAATTACTGGTGAGCTAACAAGGTTTTATGGAGTATGTTCCTTCCTGTATGTGTATTTGTGAAAATTAAAATAAAAAATTATAAGTTTGAAAAATCCATGGACTAACGAGTCAATTTGGAACGCCTTCATCGCCCATAGGTAAGCTATAGCCCGTGAAATACTACTGGATCAGAAGGTTAGAATACACTGCGCTAGGGACCGTATGAGGCATGGATGCCGATTACGAGCTTACAGGGATGTATTCACAGCGAGTCTCGAGTGCAGTGTATTATTTCCTTTAGTAGCAGTAGGGACACGTATTTGCGCTAGTAGTTAATTGCCAGATTAATAATAACTTGCAGCCGACAAGGGGTAGAGGGGTTAGGTAGTCATCCTACCTAAAAGTGAACTCTCTGAAGGCTGCTAATTAGGATTAAATATCCAGTTATGCTACTGCATAATAGTACCCATATTGCCATTACCTATCTGTAAAGCAATCGCAGTTTTTCCAAATCCGGTTTGGGTAGTTGTGTGGCTGTTATTGCTTCCTATCTGTAACGTGGCAGCCGCACTGAGAGTGGCTCCGATTTGGGTAATAATGGCCATATTTACGATGCCGGTCTGATTGATAGCGGCGATACTTAAGGTGGTTCCGTTCTCTTGTTGGATATCGGCGTCATTCATTGCACCAGCTTGATTAACTACCGCGAGACTGAAATCGGTGTCTGATTGTTCAATAAGGCTAGTATTCGTCGAGCCTATTTGATTGGATAAAGCACTGGTGGATACTGTCGCATTTTGAACTATGCTTGCGAAGTTCATGGTGCCTATTTGGTTAGCTAGAACACTACTTGCTGTGGTTGTAACTTGACCAATACCCCCTGTATTCAGTGTGCCTACTTGGTTAATTTGAGCATTACTTGCTGAGACATCGTTAAGTTGAGCAATACTACCGCCATTCATAGAACCTAGCTGATTAACTAAGGCTCTGCTTGCAGTGACACTACCCTGTTGACCGATACCTACAGAGTTCATAAAGCCTACTTGATTGATTGAAGCACTAGTAGCTGTGACACCATCCAATTGACCAAGCCCTAAGGAATTCATTGTGCCTATTTGATTAAATGAAGCTCTGCTTGCAGTGACATCATCCTGTTGGCCAATACCCGCACTATTGTTTGAGCCTATTTGATTGGCCGAAGCACTCGTTGTGCTGACACCATTAAGTTGACCAATACCCACTCCATTCATAGCACCAGCCTGATTAATCAAAGCACTGCTTGCGGTGACAGCAGACTGCCCGATGCCACCCGAATTCATAAAGCCCGTCTGATTAACGGTGGCAATACTTAAGCTGGTTCCGTTTTCTTGGCTGATATTGGCACCATTCATTACGCCAGACTGATTGCCTATGGCGAGACTGAAAGCAGTGTTCCCTTGATCAATACCAATAGAATTCATTGAACCAGCCTGGCTGGAAAAGATGCTACTGGATACCGTCATGTTTTGATCGACTTCGACAAAGTTCATTGAGCCTATTTGATTGGCCGATAAACTGCTTTCGGTAGTCAGATTTTGAAAGGTATCTGCAATATTTATTGAACCACTTTGGCTGATCAAAGCATCAGTTGCTGTGGTAAAATTTTGACCGATAAGTCCCCGATTCATATAACCCTGTTGATTGATAGTAGCACTTGCCAATGTGGTTCCAGTTTGAGCAATTTGACCAGAATTCATAGAGCCAATTTGATTGAGTAAAATACTACTAGCTGTTGCAACAACTTGACCGCTATTACCCCCATTCATAGAGCCTGTTTGGTTGACCAAAATACCGCCACCAGTGGTTGCACTTTGGTTGGTAACCACTCCATTCATAAGTCCTATTTGATTTATAGTGGCTGACCCAAGGGTAGTGTTAACTTGTGTCGAAAATGCCTGATTTGCTTCACCCAGCTGGTTTATGGAAATACGACTCAAAGAAGTATCATTCTGCTGCGCCGTGCCCGTAACATTTAATTGTCCACGCTGTAGCTGAGTCGTCAAACTGTTATTCGTATTCGTCGTCTGAATGGCATCTGAGTGATTGGACACTCCGAATTGCGCTTGTGTGATGAGATTGTTATTTATGGTCGGGTCTGTTTGATCCGCATCGGCCATATTATTGGCCCCAACCTGAATTTGTATTGCCGTATTATTATCTGCGAAGGTACTATTGCTTAATGCGACTAATATGGCCGCGGCTGGTGGGGTCAATTTTTTCATGAGTAATTCCTTTACCTATGATTTACATTCCTGTATCAATATTTTTACCTTGGGTATGATCGATGTAATTATGGTTCCTAGGAGTTATTACCACTGGGTCAGAAGGAAAGAATACACTGCACTCGAGACGCGCTGTGAATACATTCCTGTTAGCTCGTAATCGGCATCCATGCCTCATACGGTCCCGAGTGCAGTTTATTCTTTCCCCCTGTTTAGTAAGAGGCTACTTAATAGTAAACACTGAAAACTTCACTCCCATACGCTTTTGTTCTTAGTTTGCTATTGCATAATAGCTCCCATATTTCCGTTGCCAATCTGCACGGCAACAGCGATCTGGCCGGTTCCAGTTTGGTTAGTGGTATGGACATTATTACTACCTAACTGGAAGGTTGCCGCTGCACTGAATGAAGCCCCGCTCTGAATAATCTCCGTCAAGTTCATAGCACCAGCCTGGCTGGCTGTGGCAAGACTCAGGGTAGTTCCATTCTCTTGAGTGATATCGACATCATTCAATTCACCGATTTGATTAACAGTTGCAAGGCTGAAATCGGTATTCAATTGGACAATCGTGCTTTCATTCATTGCGCCTAGCTGATTGGAGAAGGCGTAACTTGCTATAGTTGTAATTTGGCCGATTCCATTGCTATTCATAGAGCCTATTTGATTGATCCAAGTGCTACTTGCTGTAGTTGTAGCTTGAAAGATATTGCCCCCATTCATATCACCTACTTGATTGAACCAAGCACTACTTGCTGTAGTTGTAGCTTGATTAATGTTGCCTCCATTCACGGAGCCCACTTGATTGAGTAAAGCGCTGCTTGCCGTCGTTGACATTTGAGTGATCATACTGAGATTCCGAGAGCCTACTTGGCTGGATAAAGCGCTACTTGCTGTAGAAAAATTTTGTGTGATGCTCCCGCCATTCAAACTGCCCATTTGATTGAACCAGGCACTGTCCACTGTCGCAAAACTTTGTACGATACTTCCGTTATTCATAGCGCCTATTTGATTGAGCCATGCATTGTTTTCTGTAGTTAAGGTTTGTCCGATGCCCCCACTGTTCATCTTCCCTACTTGACTGACCCAAGCACTACTTGCTGTTGTTGAGTTTTGACCGATACTCAAAAAATTGCTGGAACCTATTTGGCCGGCCCAAGCCCTACTTGCAGTGGTTCCAGCTTGTTGGCCGATGCCCGCTTGATTCATATCGCCGACTTGATGGATCCAAGCACTAGTTGCCATGGTTGTGACTTGATCAATGCGGCTGATATTTATAGAGCCTAACTGATTGGATAAGGCACTACTGGTTGTCGATGAGGTTTGAAAGATTTCGGCCATATTCATTAAACCTGCCTGATTGAGAGTGGCAGCAGTAAGACTGGTATCATCTTGTACGGCAAACACTTGATTTGCCTGCCCCTGCTGGCTTATAGAAACCCAGCTTAAAGTTGTATTCTGTTGCTGAAATGATCTTGCAATATTTGCCTCGCCAGCTTGTAGGTGGGTTGCCACACTGTTATTGGTGCTTGTGGTCTGAAAGGCTTCTGAATTATTGGAAACACCAAATTGTGTTTGGCTGATTAGGTTATTGTGAGTGGTTGGATCTGTTTGATCTGCGTCGGCCATATTATTGGCGCCAACCTGGATCTGTATTGTCACATTATTGTTCGCCAGTGTGTTGCCGCTTAAAAAGACTAATGTGATTGTCGCGATCTGGTTTAAAAGCTTCACCAAAATATTCCCTGCGTTATATTTATACTGCTGCTTGAAAAAAATTTCTAACTGGTCGCACTAATGGCTGGGACCTATTACGTCATATCCAACAATTTTGTTGGATAAGGAGAGCTGTATTTGGCGACCAAGACATTAAGGTTCTTTCTCTTGGTGAATAGTCGTGGATTTCATATTTGTTGCCTAAAAGCTATGAAGTCTGAACCGTCACTGTAGATAAATTGAGGGACATCTAAAACCATTTTGAACAGTTGAAACTTCTTATATTCAAATGCGAGTCAACTTCGGAAGTAAGTGTATTCATAAGTTGGCCTTTATCTATAGGCTGAAAGTGCTTATTTTCTAGGAAGAAAGTGTGTCAATAGGGTGGATAAATCACAGGGCTTGGTGGAATTGATAGACACTCTAGAGTACAACTGCTACCAGATACCTGACCCTTTGAATACCCAAGCTATAAATCTTTTCTAATAAGACTTGGCGCTATAGGTGGATATTACTTTGGCATAAACTTTATTTTTGACAGGAGAATAATTATTCGTCATGTATAAAAGAGCATAACTTGTAAAATAATGCTTGGGTAAATATCGATATGTACAAAAAGGGGGGAAGGAAAGAATACACTGCACTCGAGACCGTATGAGGCATGGATGCCGATTACGAGCTCACAGGGATATATTCACAGTGCGCCTCGAGAGCAGTGTATTCTTTCCTTCTGACCCAGTAGTATCTTGTCTGCTATAAAATACAGTAAATGCTAAAACGTTCCTCTTGCTCCTATACATTACAGGGGGACGGCGGCTTTATCCAACCGCCTAAAGCTTGCTCAATATAAGTGGCAATTTGTAAGCCAATACCTTCATAAAATTGCTTGGTAATAATCTGTACGCCGATAGGCAGGCCTGATTTTGCTGTGCCAGCTCGCACTGTCACTATAGGTAATAACAGCGTACTTACTCCCCAAGCGTAACTGGCGTTGATCACCATACCTGGGTCCATCATTGTTTTATCAGCGGAAATAGCTTCCTGGGGTGTGACCGGGCAAATTAAAGCATCATAATGATCAAAGAACCTGAGAATATCACTGCGAAATAAGTCCCATTCATGCCATACAGCCAAAAACTGATTCAAGTCGCAAGAGTAGGGTTTAAAATAGTTGAGTATTTTTTGCATTAACGGTGAAATTCTTTTGACATTTAGACTTTTCAGTCCTGATCGAAATTCTGTATAGGCACAGGCGCCCAAAGTTTTATGGAAAAATTCGAATCCTTCTCCAAGGCGAGGCGGCCAATCATGGTTAACGGTGCAATGGCGTCCTGATAAAGCATTTGCTACGTCTTGAATTGCTTGCCGGGTTTCGCTGGAAATTGGTGGGCCAACCTCATCAAAGACATAGGCAATTTTTAGGTCTTCAGCTTTCCTGGCACTGGCTAGGCTGATCGGTCTGGGTATCACAGCTGAGTCCCGGCCATCTGGGCCCTCTAAAACTGAGAGCAATAGCGAGGCATCTTCCACAAAACGACAAATTGGTCCCTCAGTGAGTATCAAGCCCATTATCCCGGTGCGGAGACCACTGGGATAAACTACTCCGGTAGACGGAATAACCCGTGGCGTTGTTTTTACACCACAGAGTCCGCAATAATGAGCTGGCACTCGGACACTACCGCCGACATCGGCACCAACATCAAAGGCACTGCCGCAAGCCGAGACAATTGCAGCAGCACCACCACTGCTGCCACCAGCACCTCGGTTCAGATCATAAGGGTTTAAGGTTTGGCCATACACCAGATTGTCTGTATCTGGCGAATTTTCCATTTCCGGTGTGTTGGTTTTTCCCAACAGTATTGCTCCGGCATTTTTTAGGCGCTTGGCAATTGTAGAGTCATAATTGGTTATATGATCCTTTAATCCCAAACAACCTGCGGTGACAATATCGCCCTCAGTTGCATAAACATCTTTTAAGGTAAAGGGGAGGCCATGCAAAGGACCTAACTTTTCACCATTCGCCAGCTGTTGATCTTTCTTTTTGGCCTCTGTCAGTGCGCGTTGAGGGTTAAACTGAACAACAGCATTGATGTAAGGATTAACTTTTTCGATTTGTTCAATATAGGCCCTCGTCAATTCGACACAAGAGCACTCCTTATTACGAATCATGTTCGCCAATTTAGTCGCAGAATATGAAATCATATTCAATCATACCCCTATGGTTTTACAGTATATTGACCATTACATTGATGTTTAACGGCTGTAAACTGTAAGTAAATAGTTCAAGCTCTCTGTAAAAATGAAAAAGAGCATAATTTATTGCTCAGCAATTTCATCACATCGACGCATACCGGGAGCGTATATAGGCCCAATTACTACTGGGGCAGAAAGAATACACTGCACTCGAGACGCGCTGTGAATACATCCCTGTAAGCTCGTAATCGGCATCCATGCTTCATACGGTCCCGAGCGCAGTGTATTCTTTCCTTTCCCCTTTTTAGTTTAACGTAGAAACCCACGTCCTACGGACGTGGTCATGAGTGACTGGCTTTGCCTGTTACGAGTGAGGTGGCTCATGTTACACCTAGGTTCGA
>NZ_JBGMEK010000055.1:0-30027 GCF_041447265.1 Microbulbifer epialgicus | reverse complement strand
AGGCATCCACAAACCAACGGCATCTGTGAGCGCTTCCATAAAACCATTCTACAAGAGTTCTACCAGCCTTCATTACGCCGGAAGATCTATGGATCAATAGAAGAGTTACAAAAGGATCTGGACGAATGGCTCACATATTACAATAATGACCGTACCCATCAGGGTAAAAAGTGTTGTGGCCGCACTCCGATGGCAACACTTGAAGATGGAAAAAGCATCTGGAAGGAAAAACTCGTAAACTGAATTTGACCTGACAAAGCACCTTCTGAAAAACCGGTAACTGTCAGATCAAGTCTGAACTACTACATATTAAAACTCTCCTAGCCTTTTTTAGTATTGATCCACTGATCAATCTGCTGTTCCAGTATCGCTAGTGGAACAGCACCATTGGTCAGTACAACATTGTGAAATTCACGAATATCAAAGTCACGTCCCAGACTTTTATGGGCTCGCTCACGCAGCTCCAGCATTTTCAACATTCCAGCTTTATAAGCTAGAGCCTGACCAGGCATTACCAGGTACCGTTCAATCTCTGTGGTAACTTCACTTTCTATCATACCTGTTTTCTCCACCATATACTCGATTGCCTCTTCTCTGCTCCAGCGCTTGTAGTGCATTCCGGTATCCACAACTAGACGCACAGCCCGAAACATCTCTGCCTGCAATCGTCCGAGGTCATCATAGGGGTTATCCTGAAAACCGGCCTCCTTGGCTACTTGTTCAGCATAAAGGGCCCACCCCTCAGCATAAGCGGTAAACAATCCCATTTTACGGAAAGTGGGAACACCCTTTAATTCCTGGGCAATCGCTAACTGGAAGTGATGACCGGGAACTGCCTCGTGATAGGCCAGGGTACGCATACCAAATTTTTTAGTCTCACGCACATCGCGCAGATTTGCGTAAAATACACCAGGTCGGGAACCATCCATGGCAGGGGGGTTATAGTAGGCACCCGGCGCACCCTGCTCTTTAAACTCCGCAACACGACGAACCTCAACCCCCTTGGTCGGCTTAATATCAAAATAATCATCAAGCCCTTCATTAACTTCATCTATAATCGATTGATAATCCTCTATAATTTGCTCTCGCCCTCGATCTGAATCCTCATAGAGGAACTGTGGATCATTATTGATTCCAGCAAAGCGAGTACTGATTGAACCACTATCCAGACCAACAGAAGCAAAAATACGGTTCATCTCACCTTCAATTCGCGCTACCTCCTTCAAACCAGTACGGTGCAGCTCATCAGGAGTCAAGTTTGTAGTGGTATGACTACGTACCTGATAGGCATAGAACTCATCGCCTTGAGGTAACGCCCAAACACCATTATTTTGTGTGACTTTAGGCCGCAATTCATGATAATAAGCGATCAGCCTTTTGTATGCCGGGTAGACTTCAGCATCTATTAATGCCTCTCCTCTCCCGAGAATGCGTGTGCGCTCCTGATCAGGAAGGTCTTCAATTTTATTCAGACGCTTTTCCAGTGACGTATAGAGAATATTTTCGTGAGCAGGGACATCAACAAATCCCCGCATCTCTTCCAGCACACTGTCGATAACAAACCGGGGCGGTAGAATTTTTCTTTGTTCTCGAGTCCTCAGCCCATCCAATACCTGAGAAAATTTTCTATCCACTTCACTTAAACGGGAGAGATAATAATCGGCCTCTTTGATATTATTGATCTGATGTACTTCAGCCAGGAACTCCGGCAGGCCATTTTGCACTCCAAATATTTGATTGAGCGGATAGTTATGATGTTTCCAGCGCTCTCCTTCCACCATATTCGCTAGAAAATGTTCAAAGACATCGTAGGAAATTACCTCCTGCTCACCAAGAGCGTATCGATCATATTCCCGTAAAACCGCTAACTCATCTTTCGCTATCTGCATTTGGCGCTGAAGCTCCTCCTCAGAAACGTCATCAAGGTGAGCGTTATGCCCATCAATTCCGAATTGCTCAAGCACGCGCAGTTGCGAAAGAATCTCCGGACTGGTACTTCCGAGCCTGATAAAGGCCCGCTCGAAGTAGACGTTAATCGACCACGGTTTAAAATAGATCGCATTGACCGCAAAAACCGAGACAGTTAAAACCCCAAGCAAAAATATTCCGCCAAACCATTTGGCTATCTTTTTTATCATTATCATTTCCTCCTAACTTGCATATCCATTCTCACTCTATAACCAAGTTAGGCACAAGCACTCTGCCTTCCCACTACGCTGAACTAGTTGAATTAAGCGGCAGAACCCTGAATTTAGATAATTTAGAGGTTAAAAAGTGGCGGCCTACTGAAAATCTTTTTTATTATTGAAGGTCTCAGTTGGCACTAAACAGCAACTTACTCTCCCCAACAATCCCATGTGGAACTTAAGTCCCCTATCGCAATAAAACGGCAGCTACTAGCAGCTACTAAAAAGGGGGAAGGAAAGAATACACTTCTCTCGCGACATGCTGTGGGCACCTCGTTCAGAATCGGCATCCATGCCACATACGGTCTCGTGTGAAGTATTTTCTTCCCCTATGCCTTTTTAAGGTCTTTATTTAGAGCACTTAAACTGGTCGCGATGAACTTTCACAAAGATATTGAAATTGCCTGAGCAAAGAGTCTAACAACTAAAGTTTGATCGGGGACTCGAAGTCACTGGGTTTTAGCGCAAGTAGTGAGCAACTAACTTTCTGCAGGATATTCTCTGCGGTATTACCCATAATAAATCCAGGTATTCCCGCACGACCTACAGTTCCCATCACCAGTAAATCAAGCTCTTCTTCATCGATCAACAGCGGAATAAAGTTATCTGGGTGGGCAATAACATGATGCACCTGCATATCCCCACCGATACCAGAGGCACGAATCAGCACATCCAGTTTCGAGCGATGGCGGGAACGGGCTGCTTCGGTCGCTTCGTCCAACTCTTCCTCAGAGGCACTCAGGGGAAAGTGGCGGCGCAAGTATTCATCCACATCGTAGTCCCAGCAGGATATAACATGCAGGGTACCACTACAGCTGTCCGCCAATACCCGCGCCCATCGCAACAGGCGAATCGCCAAATCATAAGTGCTGGCCTCTTCACACTCGGGGTCAATCGCCACCGCCACGCGAATTTCTGTGTGCGTTCGCTCTATCGGGCGGCACAGCCATACCGGGCAGGGACACTTGCGAAGCAATTCCATGTCGATGGCTTTAAAACCCTTGCGCTGGGTGCGCCCCTCCACATTCTTGATCACCAGGTCGTAGCCACCGGATAATACTCGGCGAATTACCCGCTCGGCGGGGCGGGGTCCGCAGTCGGACTCGATCTCCAACACAATTTGGTCTTTTGGCAGCTTCATTTTTTCCTGAGCGGATGCGATCTCCCCCCTTACCCGCTCCAGCATGGCTTTAACACACAGCTCACCAAATTCCTCAAAGCCCTCGGGCACAGCCGGACAAACCAACAGCACCTTGATGGTGGCATTATTGTTGCGCGCAACAGCAAATGCCTGCAGCAGGCCGCTACTTTCATCCTCGGCAGCGTGGCTCACATAGAGGATCCTATGAACAGTTGGCATATCACTCTCCTCGAACTGCGGGCTTTGGAAGTAAGCGAGGGCGGCAATTCGCGCACGATCCCCTGGCCGCCACCACTTGATATTGTCCGCTGGCTGGATTTCAAAGAGGAAAGACTCAGCCTATTCCAGATGGTAATAAGTGAATGGGAGAAGGGAGGAGAAATGCCCAGTGAAAATTTATTGCCCAAGAGGTGACCGGCAAGTCCATTTTCAGTCAGCCCCTCAAAGGCTAGATATCCAGTACCTGCTTTACGAATGGAATAGTAATCTTGCGCTGGGCCATCAAGGAAGCCCTGTCCAGCTGCTCCAAACACAAAAACAGTGCCCGAGTATCCCTTGGTGCACGGTGCAAAATGTAATGAGCTACATCCTCTGGCAGGTCAAAGCCACGGAGGCAGCTGCGCCTACGCAGGGCGGCAACTTTATCCTTATCGTTCATAGGCTGGAGCTGGAACACCAGGGACCATTGCAGACGCGACAGTAAATCGGCTAAGGCTATATCCATTCCTCGGGGAGACTTGCGCGCGCCAAGTAACAGCTGCCTACCGCTATCCCTGACACGATTGTAAAGATGGAACATGGCTGTCTGCCAGGGCGGCTGCCCCTCCAAAAGGTGCAAGTCATCAATACACACCAGGTCCAGCTGTTCCAGGCCATCCAGAATCACTGCCGGGTCCATCGCCATCAATTCGGCCATTGGCAGGTATTGAAAGCTACGGCCATTGGCCTCGGCACTTTGGCAAGCAGACTGCAGCAGATGGCTTACACCGCTGCCAGCTTCACCCCAGATATAAATCACCGACTCGGGATTCTGCCCACTGGCAAATGACTGTAATAGCGCCACAACCTGACGGTTAGGGTCCGAGTCAGACAGGTAAAAGTTATCAAATGTGGCATCATCCCGCAGGGATACTCCCAGCGGCAGCTGTTGCGGAATACTCATCTCAGTCCCAGCGATAACGCAACGGATTATCAGCGCTGCCCAATGGCGCACGGTAACCATTTAAGTCGATGGCATCCCCGTCGCTATTTGCTCGCAGCTTATGATTCAACGCCAGGGCGTCGCGCAGGTTACGCAACCCCACAGATGTGACCAACGCCAAACGCATCCGGTCGCCCTCGACGGAGAGCAGGTCCGCGCTGCTGACCTGCGCCAAGCCTCGCAGATATGCTGAAGCCTCCGCATAGTCGGCAAAACTGCTCACTCCCGACAACTCGACAATAACAGCTCCCTGCTCGGCATCCTGGCCTTCCGGGCGCACCGCGTAGCGCTGGGCCAACAAATTGGCCATCTGGTTAACGCCACGCAAGGCCACCTCTTCCATTGAGCCTCCACTACTGTCGAAAGCATAACTGCGACCGCCATGGATCAATAGCCAGTCCGCCTTCCAGCGGCGCCCAGAAGCTTGCAACAGCCGCCCCATAAGCGTGGCATCGGGACTGTAGCGTAGGGCTGCACGCTCGGCAGCCGACTCGTCTTGGGCCCAGAGCGACCCCAGCGGCATGTTGCGCTGGTCATTGAGGTCCATGACAGGAAAGTCCAGGGGCACCCCGCGCTCTATTGCCATTGCCTCAAGCACAGAGAAGAGTTCTGGGGCATCTTCCTCGCGAAGAATACTACGCCCTTCTTTCAGCGTATCCACCGCCAACCAAATCAGTGTGCCTGGACGGTTGTTTGGCCACATAGGCAAACCCAACTGATGGACTTGTCGCGAGATGGCTTGGGGATCAAAGGAAAGGTGAAGGTAGAGTTGGTTGTCTTCGCTGGTATAGCGGTAACCCTGGACTAACTGCTGGGCCTTCGGCAAAAGCGACTTCAGGTTGGGATTATTACCTATGCTGGCATCCCCCGTGACACGCACAAATACGCGCTCCAGCCCACGACTACCGGCAGCCGCGCGGTCTGTGGCGCCGCGACTCGGCACAGCTTCGACCACTTCGTACAGGTCCGAGATAACTCGAGCCTGGACTGGCAGGATTAAGACACCAAACAACAGTGCCAGCAACTGCAACACCAATCCCTGCCGGAGCAGCTTGTGCATAGGATTTCTCTCCAAACCTCATTCCACCCCGTGAGCTTGCACGAAATTGTTATTGGTGTGCAAGACGCTAAAATCCACGGTTAGGACAAAAATTGAGGCTATTGTATCAGCGTCGGCGGCTTCTCTCAGCCCCGAGTTCTCACTATTCGTGTATTTCAACGGGTCAACTTGAAGATAATTTCCAGAATCACCGACTGAGATGCCGTCTGGGCGTGGCTACCTAGCCAAGACCCGGCTAGAATACGCGCCCTTCGAACACCCACCGCAGGAAGAATCATGAGCGATTCCAAGCCGCAATCCACTCAAACATCCCTCTCTTATAAAGATGCCGGTGTCGATATCGACGCGGGTAACGCCCTGGTAGAGCGTATCAAGCACGTTGCCAAGCGCACTTCCCGCCCGGAAGTGATGGGCGGCCTGGGCGGCTTTGGCGCTCTGTGCGAACTGCCTTCTGGTTATAAAGAGCCAGTTCTGGTCTCTGGCACCGATGGCGTAGGCACAAAGCTGCGTTTGGCAATGGACCTGGGCATTCACGACAGCATCGGTGTTGACCTGGTTGCCATGTGCGTAAACGACCTTGTCGTTGCCGGCGCCGAGCCCCTTTTCTTCCTCGACTACTACGCTACTGGCAAGCTGAATGTGGACATTGCCACAGAAGTGGTATCCGGCATTGGTAAAGGCTGCGAACAGGCTGGCTGTGCCTTGGTAGGCGGTGAAACTGCTGAAATGCCTGGCATGTACGAAGGGGACGACTACGACCTGGCCGGGTTCTGCACTGGAGTAGTGGAGAAGTCAGAAATCATTGATGGCAGCAAAGTAAAAAGTGGTGACGTGCTGATCGGCCTCGCATCCAGCGGCCCCCACTCCAATGGTTACTCGCTGATCCGCAAAGTCCTGGAAGTGCACGCTGCCGACCTGCAACAAGATATCGATGGCCAATCCCTGGCAAAAGCTCTGATGGCTCCAACCCGTATCTATGTCAAAAACCTTCTACAACTGATGAAAAGCACACAGGTAAACGCGCTGAGTCACATCACCGGTGGTGGCCTGCTGGAAAACCTGCCACGCGTATTACCGGAAGGCTGCCGCGCTCGCGTGGACGTCAGCAACTGGGAAATGCCCCCGGTATTCCGCTGGTTGCAAAATGCAGGCAATATCGATGCCCGAGAAATGTACCGCACCTTTAATTGTGGTGTCGGCATGGTAATCTGCGTGCCTGTTGATCAGGCGGACAAAGCCCTGGAAACCCTCAAGCAGCTGGGTGAAAAGGCCTTTGTCGTGGGCAACATCGAAGATGCCGCCGAAGGCTCTGAGGCTGTCGAGCTGGTGAACCTGTAATGTCTCAGAGTGTATGCAAAGTCGCCGTGCTAATCTCAGGCAGCGGCAGCAACTTGCAGGCACTATTGGATGCCTCGGCGCAAGCCGGGGCGCCCTTTTCTGTCTGCTCTGTGATCAGCAACAAGCCTGAAGCCTATGGTCTGACTCGTGCTGCCGAAGCCGGGGTCACCTCCTCGATCATTGATCACCGGGAATTCCCCAACAGAGAAGATTTTGACCAAGCTCTTATTGCAGAGATCGATAGCTGCCAGCCAGACTTGGTTGTCCTCGCAGGATTTATGCGTATTTTAACGCCTGAGTTTGTACGTCATTACAGTGGGCGCCTGCTTAATATTCACCCTTCTCTGCTGCCCAAATACCAGGGGTTACACACCCACCAACGCGCCTTGGATGCCGGTGACAGCGAACACGGCGCTACGGTGCATTTTGTCACCGAGGAACTCGACGGAGGCCCACCCATTGTCCAGGCCGTAGTCCCTATAAAGAAGGGAGATACAGCAGATTCACTGGCCAAACGGGTTCAGGTACAGGAACATGTCATATACCCTATGGCGGTAACTTGGTTCGCGGAGAAACGGCTGCATATGCTCGACGATCGCACCCAGCTTGATGGCGAGTTACTGCCCCGTAACGGAACCCGAATTCACTGCTAAGCCCGGTGTTAGCTGGCGGGAAAAAAGTCCTTCAATGTACATTGCCTTTCCCGCCAGCTAATATTCAAGAGGATTCAGTTTTAGCGGGGCTCTGTCGTGCGCTTATTAGTTTCCTCCCTGTTTCTTTTTCTTTTCACCGGCCAATCCCTGGCCAGCCAACTAGAACCTTTCAAAGCAACTTATACTGCTCGCTTTAACGGCATCAGTGTCACAGCCACTCGCGAACTCACCGGCCAGGAGGGCAATTGGCGCCTGGATTTCAGCACCAACACCCTGTTTGCCTATATCAAGGAGTACTCCCGCTTCACCGACCGGGACGGTAGCATCACTCCCTACCATTACGAGTACCGCCGCAAAGGATTGGGACGCGATCGCGGCACTGTACTGAATTTTGAGCCCGAAAAAGGCCTGGTACTCAATGTCTCCAATCCCGACAGGGATATGAAAGATGTGCCACCACATATACTCGACAAGGTGAGTTACCAGATACAGTTGGCGCTTGATGTTGCCTCAGGTAAAGAGGACCTGCAGTACCAAATCGCCGACGGCAAGAAGATTCGCAATTACACTTTTGCCCGGGAAGGCACTGAAACTCTGGATACTCCCATGGGAGAAATAGAAACTATCAAAGTGCGGCGAGTAAGAGACGCGGATTCTGCAAGAGAGACAACTGTCTGGGTTGCCCCCCAGTGGAACTATGCGCTTGTGAAGCTAGTTCAAAGAGAAGAGAATGGCAAAAAATACCAAATTACCCTGACAAAACTATCCATCAATGGAAAAAGTGTCAGCGCAGGCCAATAAAACACCAACCTTCCGTGAGGCAAAAAAAATATCTCCTTAATAGATGGATTTTTGCCTCCTTTCTCTTTATAAAGTGACTCCTTTCCCTTGCCCGGGCAATTTTTTATTGCCAAACTTTTTATATAGGGAATTTGCTACAAAAATGGAAGGTATTTAAATAAGTCTAACGACCTTCCATCCATATCTCGGCATTTTTTCACATGCAGCTTATGGTTTTCAGTAAATCAGTAGACTTAGAGATGGGCTCTCATGAATAAGAAATATCTGCGACACGCAGTTCTGGCCGCAGCAATCGGCTCCGTTTCCCAAGGCGCAATGGCAGCAGGTTTCTACCTGCAGGAAACCAGCGCATCCGGCCTCGGCCGCGCTTTCGCCGCCGAAAACACCATCGGTGATAATGCCTCTATCCTCGCGCGCAACCCCGCGGGTTCCGCGCTGTTTGATACTTATACCATTACCGGTGGTATTACCTATGTTGATCCCAATATCGACGTAGCTGGTGATGTGACGTATTTCGGACCAGTCGCCCTTCCGGATGGAAGCGTTATCATCACTGACCTCCTCACTGTACCAGCCGATGCTGATGACTATGCCACCAGCGCCTGGATTCCGAATGGCTACTTGGCAGCACCGATCAACGATGAGTGGTCTTGGGGCTTGGCCATGTATACCGATTTTGGCCTTGAAACCGATTTTCCTGATAGCTTCCCCGCCACTCTTATTGCAAACCAAACTGAACTGCTGACCGTTAATATCCAGCCATCCATCGCTTACGATATTAATGACACCTTGAGCCTTGGCGCAGCCATAAACTTTCTCTATGCCGATGCAAAATTAAACACCAGCTTCCCCACCGACTTTCCTTTAGGCGCGGCTCTGGCGCAAGTAATTGGGTTTAACCCTGAAGGCGCCACCCTCCTTAATATTGAAGGTGATGGCTGGGATGTGAGCTGGACAGTTGGTGCCCTCTGGCGCATTAGCGACAATACCCGTGCCGGTATTTCCTACCACGCCAAGTACGACCCAAAACTGAAGGGCGATATCAGCTCCGATATTATACCGCCAGGCGCCCCATTTGATGATGTCAGCGGCTCCCTAACACTTAACCTGCCAGACACCTTGGAGCTGGGCTTCTACCACCGCTTCGACAGCCAGTGGGCCCTAGCGCTCGGTTACATGTGGACCAATTGGGATAGGTTTGAGCGCCTTGAAGCATTTGTCCCCTCAGCAGGCGAAGGGTTCAACCCTCTTCCGCTTAAAGAAGAGAACTTCAAAAGCGGTTCTCGCTTCAGCATTGCTGGCGAATATTTCTACAATGATAAAGCAACCATTCGCTTTGGTTATGCCTACGATCAAGGCGCAGCACGCGATGGATTCAACCGCAACGAGCAAGAAGAAATTCTTGCAAATACCGGCCTGGACCTCCCAATTACTTGGCGCACCTTATCCATTCCCGATACGGATCGTCAATGGCTTACACTTGGCGGCACATACCATCACACTGACAAGTTAAGCGTAGATGCTGGCATAGCCTATCTTTGGGGAGATGATGAAAAGATTCAGGAAATCAACAATCTTCAAAACCTATTCCTTACATACTACGATGGCGGAACCACTAAAACCGAGGCTTGGTTATTTAGTGCAGCGATAAACTATCGCTTCTGATTGACAAATCCCCCATGATAATAAAGGCTCCACCTCCGGTAGGGCCTTTATTGCTTTTAGGCCCGCAAAAGCCCCGTTCCAAACCTTCCTGAACGCCTCACCTATACCACCATAATCCTCGCATGGGAAAAAAGGGGTAGATATCATCTCAAGCAAATTTGCTATAAACGCCCCTAAATTAATTGAAGCCGCAGGTTAAGCTGAAAACTCAACTCTATAACTCCTCCTCATCGATTAAATTCAGGCAAAAACTCAAACACAAAGAGCGATCTCAAAAATCATACTCTTTCTTGAGTTTTGTCATGGCGACACACAAGACACCAAGTAAAATATCAACAGTAAGATATTCGACCTTAGACCTTACCGCTATGAAAAAGAACTGCGAAAACAGCCACCAAGGGTACCGAGTCAGCATTGATGTCAGCAACAGATTACATCCTTAGAGTCAGCCTGACCGAGTTCAAATCTAAATTGAAAAGCACGTCAAACTAAAAAAGTAAAATCATGAAGTTATCAGCATTATTTTTCTTGTTAATCATAAGCTTGGATGTCTCAGCCTTTACCATGGGGGACGCCATCAATTTAGCTGGTCGGCAGCGAATGCTGTCTCAGCGTATCGCCCAAACTTATATCTTACGCGGAATACAGCCTGAGGCAGAGCGCCATGAAAAAATCTTTTCAAGATCCATCCAGGAATTCAAGCAAAACCACGAAAAGCTAAGCAACTTTCAGGATGCGGAAAAAATAAAAGGCCAACTTATAAAAGTACAAAAAGAGTGGGAAGCATTTGAGCAGATAACTCGACAACCCGTCAGCAAGGAAAGCGCCACCGAATTATTTGAACGAAGCAACACGCTTTTGTCCAGCGCACATACTTATGTTATAAAACTGCAACAACTCGCACAGCACAACAGTGCAGAGCTAATCAACATTGCCGGTCGCCAACGCATGCTATCCCAGCGTATAGCCAAGAACTATGCCGCTAAACTCTGGGAGGTATCCCCAGACAGCTCCCAAAATGGATTGCAGCAGGATCTTACTGAATACTCCAACCGCCTGAACCAACTTCTGGACAGCCCTCTCAACACACCAGAAATCACTCACAATCTACGCAAAGCGCAGGACCACCTAAATTACGCTAACCGCGGATTCGAAGGGGAGATGAAAATATCTGAGAAACGGCAGATTCAAGTGATTACAGGTACCACTGATCTGATGCTACGCACCATGAATGTTATTACCAAACAGTATGCCGAGCTATTGGACTCCAGAGAACTATTATTAAACTAAGCGCTAAGTTTAAGTTCGGCACGAAAGAAATCCAGAAAGTACAGGGAAGTGAAGAAGACAGCAGAACAATAAAAAAGGGGAAGTAAAACTCCCCTTTTTTATTTAACTCACTAAAAAATATCGGATATCTAACAGGTTACCAGCCGCACTGACGTCCCTGGTTCTGCTCCTCCAAGTAGGCCATTAAAGGCTGGAAGTAATCAATAATAGCTGAGGCATCCAGGTCGCGCTGGCCGGTCAGAACTTCCATAGCATCGGGCCAGGGTTTGCTAGCTCCCATAGCCAGCATAGTACGCAACTTCTTGCCCGCTTCATCATTTTTATAAATGGAACAGCGGTGCAGGGGCCCGGTTTCACCAGCGGCTTCACAGAGCGCTCGATGGAACTGGAATTGCTGGATGCGCGCGAGGAAATAGCGGGCATAAGGCGTATTGCCAGGGATGTGGTACTTGGCACCCGGATCAAAATCTGCTTCAGTGCGCTCCACTGGAGCCTCAATACCTTGATACTCCTCACGTAGCTGCCACCAAGCCTTGTTGTAATCAGAAGGCTGCACCTCACCATTGAATACCTGCCAGCGCCATTTGTCGACCAGTAAACCAAACGGTAAGAAGGCAATCTTATCCAGCGCCTGCTGCATCAGATAACCAATATCTTTGCTCTCATCCGGCACCTCATCCATCAACCCAATCTCCTTGAGGTATTTCGGGGTGATAGACAGAGCAATGGTGTCACCCACCGCCTCGTGGAAACCGTCGTTGGCGCCCTCCTTATAGAGGAAGGGTTGGTCCTTATAAATGCGCTGGTAGAAGTTATGGCCCAGCTCATGATGGATGGTGACCAAGTCTTCGCCGGTTTTGTTAATACACATCTTGATGCGAATATCATCCTGGCCATCCATATTCCAGGCGCTGGCATGACAAACCACATCGCGATCGCGGGGCTGGGTAAACTGGGAACGCTTCCAGAAAGTTTCCGGTAGCGGCTCAAAGCCGAGGGAAGTGAAAAACTTCTCCCCCACCTTGACCATATCTTTCTCGCTCATACCGGAATCTACGACCAGCTGAGTCAGGTCGTAAGGAGCCTGCATATCCTCATCTTTAACTAACTCGTAGATATTGCCCCACTCCTGGGCCCACATGTTACCTAGCAGATGTGCGGGAATCTTGCCCTGGGCGGGTGCGACATCATCACCGTAGTGCTCGTTCAGCTTGGCGCGCACATGGCAGTGCAAGGCCTCGTACAAAGGCTTCACTTTGCCCCACTGAGTATCCATATCTGCGGCAAAGGCATCTGGCTCAATGTCGTACTTAGAACGCCAGAAAACGCTCAGGTTGTCATAGCCCAGCTCTTCGGTTCCCGCATTGCCAATTTCTACTTGGCGCTCATACAGGGGCTTCATGGGAGGAGACACCCTTCTCCAGCCAACCCACAAATCTTTGAGCAGCTCAGGGTCGCGATTGGTCGCCATTACACGACCCATTTCGGTAAGGGTGTAGCATTTCTCCGCACCCTCTTCTTCCCGGCAATATTTTCCAGCGCCATACATACCCTGCATTTTAGAGCCAATCTGAGCCAGCTCAGCGGTCAATGCCGGGTCTTTGGGGGCTGGGAACACCAACCCCTGCTTCAACATAGTCAGCTTACGGCGTGTATCTGCATCCAGCTCCAGGTTATTGAATTTGGCTGCTTCAGAGGCCAACTCTACAGCCAGGGTGGTATAACGCTCGGAAGCCAGTGCCTCTACGTACTGGGAGTCCACATTGATGTAGGTCGATGCCAACCAAGCGGCGTGGCTCATCTCCTGGGCCATCTTCTCTAAGCGGGCCTGAGCATTATCCAGAAAAGCTTGGGCGTCTCTGACCGTTAATTGGCCTTGTTCAACCACAGCGCTTTCCGCGGTAGTCTGGGCCTGACCAGTAGCTTTAGACGCCTGCTGACCACTGTCGCAGGCGGAAAGCGCTACCGCGGTCGCGATAGTAAGAGCAATTTTTTTCATCTTCCCCTCAGATCATCATTATTGGGCTTAGTTATAACTGTCGCCGTTTATAGCATAAGGTCCATATTCTCATCGACGCCAGGCGCAATCCGCCATACCAGATCGACACAAAATACCTTTTTTTAATCATTTTCTGGGGGAAAATACGGCTCTAATCTCGCAATTTTACGGTGTGAAAGCGCTATTACTGGCAAGAGGGGGGAAAGTAAATACAGGATAGGAGTGATGATGGAGGCAGCCCAACCAGCAACACCCTCGGCACATGATACCACTGCTACCGTTGCTCCCTTCCGGGCCTGGCGGGGTTCACAGCTGCTCATTGCGAGGGGACCGGAAGGGCCGCCACAACGATCTCCGGTGCATCCGAAGAGGGCGCGATTATAGAGACATAAAGCCACAAGTTCCAGCCCTATTAACAGGTTATAATAGACGTCTAGTATTTTACCCCTTCAATAGAGTTACTCATGCACCTTTTTGTCGATAATTTAACCAATGTTGACTTCAGCTACTTAGATCACCAGCGCGGGCTGGTAGGAGAAACCTGGCTGGCCAATGCCGCCCTTGAAGGTGCCCTCGATCATCAGGGTATGGTTTGCGACTTTGGTATCGTTAAAAAGACTCTGCGCCACTGGCTGGATGACCAACTCGACCACCGCCTGCTGGTACCCACCCAAGCTCCTGGACTGACAATTACCAATGAAGTTGGTCAGATATCACTCACTTGGCAGCTGGCAAGTGGCGAGCAAATTGCCGTATCCGGCCCCGAACAGGCTTTCGCACTGGTGGAGGCTGCCGCTATTAATCGGGATACAGTAGCGCACTGGAGTGTTCAACAACTGGCCAGCTCCTTTCCTACCAGTGTCGAACAACTCAAGCTCAACTTTGAAGAGGAAAAAATAGAAGATGCCTTCTATCACTACAGCCACGGACTGAAAAAGCATAAGGGCAATTGCCAACGAATTGCCCATGGTCACCGATCCCGCATCCAGATTTTTTCTGCTGGCGAACGCAATAAACAATTGGAACAAGAGTGGGCAAAACGCTGGGAAGATATCTACCTGGGCACCCGTGAAGACTTACATGAAGAGGGGGAGAAAACCTTAAGTTTTGCCTATCAGGCCCAGCAGGGGGATTTCACCCTGGAGCTTCCCGCGCGCTGCTGTGAGATTATCGACTGCGATACTACGGTGGAGCAGCTGGCCCAATATATTGCCAATTCTTTAGCCGAAGGGGCGCCCGGTATAGAGATCACCGTGCGAGCGTACGAAGGCCTGGGTAAAGGGGCAATTGCCTCCGCCCAGCGGTAATTTTTTACGCAGAACAAAGCAAGCCAATCTCTATACCCAGCAAAGGTCAGCAGATTTTGAACCTGATTGTTTTACAGGAAACTGATTTCATCGACTCCACGCATGTACGTCTCACAGGCCGCAGATTGGAGCATATTACCCAGGTCCATCGGGCTACTCCGGGGCAGCGAATGCGTGTTGGGTTACTCAATGGCAAAATCGGCTCTGGTGAAATCACTTCTTTCACTGATCAACAAGTAGAGCTAAGAGTGGGATTGCAAGACAGCCCTCCCCCACCATTGCCACTTACAGTGATTCTGGCATTACCGCGCCCAAAAATGTTAAAACGGATTATTCAGCATATCACTGCATTAGGTGTCAAAAAGCTGGTTCTGCTGAACAGCTACCGCGTAGAGAAATCTTATTGGCAAACCCCCTGGCTGGAGCCCGACAAACTATTCGAACAGTGCCTATTAGGGCTTGAGCAGGCTGTGGATACCCAGATGCCGGAAATCATCTTACGCAAGCGCTTTAAGCCCTTTGTGGAGGATGAGCTGCCCGAGTTAACCGCCAATTCGCTAAAATTGGTTGCCCATCCGGTAGGTGGCGATGCCTGTCCCGTTGATATCCATAAGGCAACCACCCTGGCGATTGGCCCTGAAGGTGGCTTTATTCCCTACGAAGTGGAAAAGCTTCAGGAAACCGGTTTTCACTCGGTGCACCTGGGAGCACGTATTTTGCGAGTAGAGACTGCATTACCGGTACTAGTAAGCCGCCTATTTCCCGCCCGCTAGCTTTTCCCAACTGAGCGGGTAAAGGGGTTACTGATTAAAATCAACTGTCTTTTACTTGCTCGCCGTCTGCGGGATCCCCGCCCCCCATAATTCCACCCCACCTTTAAGCCATCGCCTCAGTACTCTCAAACCTTTTACAAACCGTTAATCTTACATACCTCACAATTTCAAAATTCCATTCGATAATTCAATGTAAATCACACTTACAACCGGAGATTGAGACTTTTGCACGTTTTATTCATCAAGGTTTCATCATTTTGTAATAAATAAGACATATTTTGCGGCCTCGTTTTTCTTCCCTATGGGTGAGTTCTTATGTACCTGTTCTTTCACCGACTAAGTTATATCTTGTCACTTTTACTGGGACTAACATTTACCTCAGCCACTTCAGCTGAACTACCTGCATTCGATACAAATGCTTCTGGTTTGCTGTTCACCCTGCACGGTTCAAATACTATCGGAGCACAGTTAGCGCCCAACTTAATCCGCGACTATCTTTCCGCAAAAAGTGCCAAGAACATTCGTGTGATACCAATGAACAAAGCTAATGAATTCCGGGTTCAAGCAGACACTGGTCAAAATACCATTTTTGTCGATATTGCTGCACACGGATCAAGCACAGGTTTTAAAGGACTTATGCAATCTCAGGCAGACATTGCCATGGCTTCCAGACCTATCAAGAATACAGAATTTGCGGCACTCAACCGTCTTGGGGATATGCGCAGTAGTCGCGCAGAGCATGTTATTGCCATCGACGGCCTGGCAATCATTGTGCATCCCAACAACCCCATCCAAAAACTGACCTTGCAACAGATCGCCTCTATCTTTTCCGGGAAAATCACAAGCTGGTCCCAGCTCGGCGGCAACAAGAGTCAAATCAAAGTCTATGCCCGCGACAACCAATCGGGTACCTGGGATACCTTCAAAAGCCTGGTTCTGGGTAAAGGCCATACTCTGATCAACAGCGCCGAGCGATTTGAGTCCAACGATCAACTTTCCGATATTGTTGCAGCAGATCCAAATGGTATCGGTTTTGTCGGGCTGGCATCGATCCGTCAATCTAAAGCTATCGCTGTTTCAGATAGAGATACCCTACCCCAGACACCAGAACATCTCACCATTGCAACAGAAGATTATCCCCTCTCACGCCGCTTGTTTTTATACACGCCGGTTTACTCAGTTAAACCTGTCGCTAAAGAGTTCCTAAGCTTTGTACAGAGTGAGTTGGGTCAGGCACAGGTAAAGTCCACCGGATTTATTGCCCAAACCCCAATCGGTGTAAAGCCCGAAGGGCTGCGCGAAGGCCCCGAGGAATATTTGACCCTGACAGAGAATGCGGAGCGATTGAGTATTAATTTCCGCTTTTCCGAAGGCAGCGCCTTGCTGGACAATAAAGCCCAGCAGGACATCCAAAGGCTGGCGAGCTATATGCAAAAACCCCAGAACCGCGAACGCCGTTTACTGCTGATCGGCTTTGGTGACGAAAAGGTCAGCCCAGAGCGCTCAGTAGTTTTGTCCAAATTGCGCGCTGTAACCGTACGATCTGCACTTCGCGACCACCAGATCAACACTACACCTGTTCAGGGGTTCGGTGCCTATCTGCCTATCGCATCGAACAAATCCAGCAGCAAAATCAAAAATCGCCGGGTTGAAGTGTGGCTACTGTAGCTTGAATACCCTGCCATTTCTCAGGGCCAGAGAAGAAAAGCGATACCGGCGGGACTAGGAAAATACGACGGGAAGTACCGCAAGGGCCTTCCTTTTTTTAATACTGAGTTATCGCCAACGACTAACTTTAAGAGCAATAGCCAAATCACTGCAGCAGCGAGCAAACCTGGAGAATAGGGCTCACAATAAAAAAGCCGCGTAAACACGCGGCTATCAATGGCAGCTTTCGCTACCAAGTCTCACAGAGAGGAACGCCAAAGAGCGCTCCGGGGAAAACTCCCAAATTACAAGCGCGTTGCAGCTCGTTTAAAGAGCGGCTGTATGGCAGCCGCTTATAATCAGGCTACAGCTTCTTCAAGCTTGGCAACTTTTTGCAGAGCAAGCTTAGGATCTACAAACTCATAGCCCAGTACATCTGCAACTGCTTTGTAAGTCACCATACCAGCGTGAACATTCAGCCCTTCCAGCAGATTGGCATCATCCAGCAACGCTTGCTTGGCGCCTTTATTCGCCAGAGCCACGGCATAAGGCAAGGTAGCGTTGTTCAGAGCCATGGTGGAGGTACGAGCTACACCGCCGGGCATGTTGGCCACACAGTAGTGCACCACGCCATCAACTACATAAGTGGGCTCTTGGTGGGTAGTAGCTTTGGAGGTTTCAAAACAACCACCCTGGTCGATAGCCACGTCTACAACTACAGCACCCTTCTTCATGCGGCTGATAATATCGCGAGTCAGCAGCTTCGGAGCTGCGGCGCCCGGAATCAGTACTGCACCAACCACCAGGTCCGCTTCCAGCGCATGCTTTTCAATCGCATCGTTAGTGGAGTATTCGGTGCGTACAGCGCCACCGAAGATATCGTCCAGCTGACGCAGACGCGGCAGTGAGCGGTCCAGGATGGTTACATCAGCGCCCATACCCAGGGCCATCTTGGCCGCGTTGGTACCAACAACACCACCACCGATAATCAGGACCTTGGCAGGAGCTACACCGGGTACGCCACCGAGTAATACCCCAAGGCCACCCTGGGCTTTCTCCAGGTGGTGGGCACCACACTGTACAGACATACGGCCAGCCACTTCTGACATCGGCGCCAGCAGCGGTAGGCCGCCAAAGCGGTCGGTTACGGTTTCATAGGCGATACAGGTTGCACCGGACTTCACCAGCAGCTCGGTTTGCTTGGGGTCTGGTGCCAGGTGCAGGTAAGTGTAAAGAACCTGCCCCGGGCGCAGCATTTCGCACTCGTTCGGCTGTGGCTCTTTTACCTTGACGATCATATCGGCAGTGGCAAAAATTTCTTCCGGAGTATCGATGATCTTGGCTCCGGCTTGCTCGTACATCTCATCGGTAAAACCGATAGCGGTACCGCCATCTTTCTGTACGATGACTTGATGGCCATGGCCAACCAGTTCGCGAACACTCGACGGCGTCAGGCCAATACGATACTCGTGGTTTTTGATCTCTTTCGGGACGCCAATCAACATTTTTTGCTCCTCAATCTCTGCGGTTGGCACAATCTCTGCGGTTGGCACAATCTCTGCACAAATGCAGGAGTCACGCCTAATTTCTGTATTTTCCGCAGTATAGGGCCACCTTAGCAGTGGATTTCTACAAGAGTTTTTATCAAACTAGTGGTATCCACTATTAAAACTGGTGATAAGTCCATTTTTTAAGCTGATCGCCTATTGAGGAGACAGAGACATGCGCAAGCGCTCGGAAGAGCTCAACACGGTGGACCGCAACATTTTGCGAGTCCTGCAAAAAAATGGCCGGACCAGCTATGCGGAACTGGCCCGTAAAGTCGGATTAACTGCCACACCCTGCGTTGAACGAGTAAAACGACTGGAAAATGATGGAGTTATCCAGGGATACACCGCCCTAATCAATCCGGAGTTCCTGGATGCCGCTTTGGTGGTATTTGTGCAAATTCGCCTGAATCGCTCCGCCCAGGACGCATTTGAAGAGTTCCGTAATGCCGTGGCGGCTCTTCCGGAAGTACAGGAGTGCTATCTGGTCTCTGGCAATTTTGACTACCTGATCAAAGCGCGCGTCGCGGATATGGGTGCCTATCGCAAATTTTATGGTGAGACCCTTCTGACCCTGCCAGAGGTTCAAGAGTGCACCAGTTATGTCGTGATGGAAGAAGTGAAGGAAACTCTGGAGGTACCGGTGCACTACAACCGATAGCTCCTGTAATCAGGGCGACAAGTCAGTCGCCCTATTTCTATCTCAACCCAACTAAGGGAGTCAGTACTGAATACCCAGCTTGCGATAAACAAAACCTATCACCCAAGCGGGACCAATCAGCAAAAACTGAACGTCTTTAAAGAAGGAGGGCTTTTTCCCTTCGATATGATGACCGATAAACTGGAAAATCCACATCACCACGAATAATCCCAGTGCCGTCTGCCACACGGGAACACCCAGACGCTCCGCTACCGACCAGCCCCATAAGAAAACAACCGTCAAAGCAGTCATACCGAGCGCAATTGGAAAAGAAAGGGCAAAATAGAAAAGCAACACTGGCACTGTGACCACTACAGCCCAGTTCAACCAGGGAATCTCCGCCATAAACTGCGGCTGCGGAATACCCCATAAAAGGCCGGCAACCGTTGCATAAATTACCGGTACTGCAACCCAGTGAATGGATTTATTAATAGGATTCTGGTGGCTCTCGCCATACTCGGCAAACCACTGCTGGGCACTGCGCATGACAATCTCCTTTTCTTATAGTGTTATTGTCAGGAAAACTATCATCCTCCGAGCCCTGGCCGTAATCAATGGCCGAATGTACCAGGCATCAAACCAAAATAATTTGCTAACGCCGCACGTAGGCATCTAACTGAGCGTGATAGAGCTCGGCCATCTCCGCATCAAAGCAGCAAAATATGATGCTCTGTGGCTCTCCGTCTTTTTCCAAGTGCTGCTGTACTTGCTCGACGGCGATTTCCACAGCCAAGCTGGGGGGATAGTCATAGACACCGCAACTGATCGCAGGAAAGGCGATTGAGCGCATACTCTCTCGCCGCGCCAGCGCGAGGCAGTGCCGATAGCAGCTCGAAAGCAACTCCGGTTCGCCCAAGCGGCCGCCGCGCCAGACAGGCCCAACGGTATGGTAAATTCGTTTGACGGGTATTGAGAAGGCACTGGTTGCACGGACTTCACCAACCGGGCAACCCCCAATATTGCGGCAGGCATCCAGCAAACCGGGGCCCGCCGCGCGGTGAATGGCGCCGTCCACACCGCCACCGCCAAGTAGGCGGGCGTTGGCAGCATTGACGATGACATCGACGTTCAATCGCGTGATATCACCGAGATGAACTTTGATCACTCAGTATCTCCAACCGCTATTTGAATAATCGCTGCGGATGGAAATCCTTTTCGCTTCACAACAGTCGCGCCCTTGCCAAGGGCGCGCCCTCTGCGTAGCTGTCACACTGCACTCAGCCCCATCACTGGGGGCCGCAAGTACAAGCCCACCGGGCTTACCCCAGCAGTTTTTTATGCTGGGAGGCCACGGCTTCCGGGCATTTCGTCAGCACGCTAACTATGACGATAGCAGCTGCTGAGAAAATAAAGCCCGGTAGCAATTCATAGATATCGAAGATACCTCCAGAGAGCTGTTCCCAGATTACCACTGTGATACCGCCGACAATCACCCCGGCAATGGCACCGCTGCCGGTCATTCTTGACCAATACAGGCTGATCAGCAGTGCTGGCCCAAATGCGGCGCCGAGCCCGGCCCAGGCATAACTCACCACATCCAGAACCTTGGAATCCGGGTCCATAGCAATCCACACAGCGATTAAGGAAAGCCCCACAACGGCCCAGCGCCCCACTTTAACCATGGCTTCCGGACTGGTCTTGCGCCCAACCCATACATGGTAAATATCTTCCGCCAGTGCTGCAGAGGACACCAACAACTGGGAATCTGCAGTGCTCATAATCGCGGAGAGAATCGCCGCCAGCAGTACGCCCGCAACAATCGGGTGGAACAGAACTTGAACCAACTCCATAAAAACAGTCTCACCATCCGGCAGCCCCTGCTGCATCTGCAGGTGGGCAAAGAGGCCTACCGCCATGGCCCCCAGGAAGCCGATCAGGGACCAAACCGCCGCAACAGTTGCAGCTGCAGGGACATCATCCGGGCTGCGCACCGCCATAAAACGCGCCAGGATATGGGGCTGACCGAAGTAGCCCAGCCCCCAGGCGAGTGAACTCAGAATGGCGACCATACCCAAAGCCTGTCCGCTGCCATCAGTCAACCAATACGTTAACTGGGGCTGTTGTGTTTGCAACTGAGCCCAGCTGGCGGAAAAGCCACCCTGATCGGAAATCACCACTAAAGGAACGGCAATCAGAGCAACGCTCATCAGCAAGCCTTGGAAGACATCGGTCCAGGATACCGCCAGGAAGCCGCCAAACAGTGTGTAGGAAATCACTGCAACGGCGCCAATAACCACCGCATAGTGGTAGTCCCAACCAAAAACTGTCTCAAATAACTTGCCGCCGGCAATCAAGCCCGAAGCCACGTAGAAGAGGAAAAACAGTAAGATGAAAATAGCGCACACTGTGCGCAGGTAAGGGTGGCCCATCTTAAAGCGGCGATCCAGGTATGCGGGCACAGTAAGGGAATCGTCCAGTTCATAGGTATAAATACGCAGGCGGCGCCCCATACTGACCCAACTCAACACGATACCGGAAAAGAGGCCTATAGCGATCCAGCCCGCAGACAAGCCCGCGGCATAGGCAGCACCGGGCAACCCTAGCAGTAACCAACCACTCATATCTGAGGCCCCGGCAGAGAGCGCCGCAACGGCAGGGGGCAATGAACGGCCGCCGAGGAAATAATCACTGGCATTTTTAGTGCGCATGTAAGCGTAAATGCCAATCACCAGGATTAGAGCCAGATAGGCGACAAAAGTAAGGGCAACGAGCCACTGTGCGGGCATGGGGGGATTCCTTTTACTCAAACTGGAGTGGCACTCAGAGAGGGCGCTTTCTGCGACTCTTTGCTCGCTTTTTGGGCAAAATGAGCTACGGGGTCGGTACCACTTCAAAAATAGTTATGTTTATTGCGCCTAAATCTACCCAACAGGTGGCATCGACTCAATCCGCAAACTAAATATTCAGGACAGCCACAGAAAAAAAGACAACACTATGGGCATCTGTCTGGACGAATTGCGCCTCCAGGTTATCCGTCCGACCCTCAAACATCTGAGAGCCTGGAGCCAGGGCATGGAAAATCTCCTGCTCGGCACTGCCGCACAGGAGTCACAGCTGGGGTTTCATCTCAAGCAGGGACGGCGCCATGGATTGGGCATCTATCAAATCCAACCGCATACTCACCGGGAGATCTGGGATAACTACCTGATCGATCACCCAGCCCTGGCCTCAAAGGTACGCGGCCTGGCCAGCCAACGGGACTTTCTCGATCACCCCCACAGTGAGCTGACCACCAACCTGCGCTATGCCACCGCTATCGCCTGGCTGGTTTACCGCTCAGCCGACGTTCACAAAATTCCCGAACCGGAAACCAATAATGTGGCGAAAATGGCGCGGCTGTGGCACCAGCATTTCCACCACGGACCCAGCGCCACTACGCGGGATTTTGAATGCAGCTATGCCCAGCTGGTAAGCGGCGCAGACCCTACAAATTCAGCGCCGAGATATACTGGGGCGCAACGTCCTGAGCATCCTCCGGCTCCCAGGAATTCACCTGACGCTGAATTAAATGGTCAGGGCGCTCGGCAGCCGACGGCGTAGAGCGATCCAATTCCAGGCTTTCGAAGTCGTAAAGATCCCTGTCTGCCAACTGTGATGGGGATACTCTTGTAAGGGCAGCAAAAATATTCTCACTGCGCCCTGGGAATTTTTTATCCCACTCCCGCAACATCTTCTTGATCGCCTGCCTCTGCAGGTTTTCCTGGCTACCGCACAGGTTGCAGGGAATAATCGGGAATTCCTTGAACTCCGCATAGCGGGCGATATCTTCTTCGCGGCAATAGGCCAGCGGGCGAATTACGATATTGCGGCCGTCATCCGCGCGCAGCTTCGGCGGCATCGCCTTTAGACGTCCACCGTAAAACATGTTCAGGAATAAAGTTTCGACAATGTCGTCTTTATGGTGGCCAAGGGCTACTTTGGTGGCACCGATTTCCTCGGCAAAGCCGTAAAGGGTACCCCGGCGCAGGCGCGAACAGAGGCTGCAGGTGGTCTTGCCCTCAGGCACCACTTCCTGCACGACTGAATAGGTGTCTTTTTCCACGATGTGATGAGGCACGCCGAGGGAACGCAAATACTCCGGCAGGATATGCTCGGGGAAACCTGGTTGTTTCTGGTCCATATTCACCGCCACCAGCTCAAAATTGACCGGCGCAGTTTTTTGCAGGTTCAGCAGGATATCCAGCATGGCATAGGAATCCTTGCCACCGGACAGGCAGACCATAATTTTGTCGCCTTCTTCAATCATGTTGAAATCGGCAATAGCGCGACCAACATGACGACGCAGGCGTTTCTGCAGCTTGTTAAATTCGAGTCGCTCGCGGCGATTTTCCACTTCGGGCATGGTGTCTCTCTAACTAGTTCAGTACCGCTGGCCGGTTACAAATCTGGGTCACAGCCGCAGCCACTACCTTTAATGACTGATGGCCAAGTGCCGGCTTTCCCAATCCTGGGGGCGCGATTGTACGCATTTCGATCACGGAGTACACGACTGGCTATCCACCTCATCCGCCAGCAGTGACTCGACACAAGGCCATACATGATCCAGTAGTGCTGGCTGGGCCTTGGCGGTTGGGTGGATACCATCCGCCTGCATGGCACCCTCTGCCAGCGCTACTGTCTCCAGGAAGAAGGGCACCAACCCAACCTGCTCTGATTTCGCCACCTTGGGATATACAGCGGCAAAGGCACTGGTATAAGCGCGACCGTAGTTAGGAGGAATACGCATGCCCAATAGCAATACCTCAGCACCAGAGTTCTTCGCCAGTTTCACCATTTCCATCAAGTTGCGCTGCAACGACTGCAGCGGGTAACCCCGCAGGCCATCGTTACCACCCAACTCCACAATCAGCCAACGCGGATTGTACTCCTCCATCAGACGAGGCAAGCGCGTCAACCCACCGGAAGTGGTTTCACCGCTGATACTGGCATTGACCACTCGAACTTTTTTGCCCTTCTCCTGCAGGCGCTCCCGCAATAATTGCACCCAGCCCTGCTCTTCATTAATACCGTAAGCAGCGCTGATACTGTCACCCAGCACCAATAAGGTATCCGCAGTATTCGCCTGGGCAGCCCCGACAGGGATAAACAGCAGCAGTACCAAGCTGAATTGAGCCGCCAACTGCCGAAAAAAGGCTGTCGTCATGTCATACTCTCCAAAAAATTCGCGCATCCGTATAGGGAACACAGTATGTCCGCCATTCTTACGGCAGAAAACCTGTATCACAGAGTCTCCACCAGCGAAGGGCCATTGACCCTATTAAACAATATCTCCCTACAACTGGCGCGTGGGGAAAGCCTGGCTGTGACCGGTGCCTCAGGTTCCGGCAAATCTACCCTGCTCGGTCTATTAGCGGGATTGGACAAGCCCAGCGAGGGAAAAATCTGCCTGGCCGGTGAAGAAATTACCGCCATGGATGAGGAACAACGTGCGGCGGTGCGCGCCCGCTGCGTGGGCTTTGTATTCCAAACCTTCCAGCTACTGCCAGGCCTCACCGCTCGTGAGAATGTCATGCTGCCCAGTGAGCTACGCGGAGAGCGCGGCGCCGCCAAGCGCGCAGAGGAGTTCCTTGCCAAGGTTGGTCTTGAACATCGCCTGGGCCATTATCCGCGCCAGCTTTCCGGCGGGGAGCAACAGCGGGTCGCTATTGCCAGGGCCTTCGCTAGCTTTAGCGGAGAGGACGCCATCCTCTTTGCTGACGAACCCACCGGCAGCCTGGATGCCGGCAATGGCGCCAAAATTATCGACTTACTCTTCAAGCTCAACGCCGAATCCAGTACCACTCTGGTATTGGTGACCCATGAGCAACGCCTGGCCGAGCGCTGCGCCACTCACCTGCGTATGTCTGCTGGAGCAGTGGAATCCTACGAGCCCCTTGCTGGAGACGACAACCTGTCGGAGGTGTCCGCCTGATGCTGCCGCTGCGACTGCTTTTCAGGGACTGGCGCGGTGGCGAGTTGGCCCTGATCGCCAGTGCTCTGGTACTGGCCGTGACCTGTGTAACCGCGATTGCCCATTTCACCGACCGCCTCACCCGCGCCATGGAGCAGCAATCGCTAACCTTCCTGGCTGCAGAAAGGGTCCTGCGCAGCAGCCAACCAGTCGATTCGACCTGGCTCGACGAGGCAAAGGTACTTGGATTGGAGCAGGGGCAAGCCATCCAATTTTCCTCGATGATCTCCGCCAACGACCAGTTCCAGTTTGTCTCGGTAAAAGCCGTGGATGCTGGATACCCATTGGTTGGCCATCTGGAGATTCGCCGCTCGCCGGAAGTCCCAAGTGAGATCGCGCAGCAGGGCCCACCTCCAGGAGAAGTCTGGGTGGAGTCCCGCCTCCTACCCTTGCTGGAAATCAATATCGGCGATTCTATCGACCTGGGCGACACGCAACTCAAAGTGACCGGCCTGTTGGAACGGGAACCCGACCGGGGAACCAGCCTTTTCGATATGGGCGCGAGGGTACTGGCCAATGTCGATGACCTACCGGCCTCCGGCGTTATCCAGCCCGGCAGCCGGGTGCGCTATCGCTATCTTTTTGCCGGGGACGACCAGGTACTGAAAGAATATTTTGACTGGCTGAAGCCACAGCTGACCGAGCATCAGCGGGTACTGGACCTGCGTGAAGGCCAGCCGCGGGTAGCCTCGGCATTGAACCGCGCTGAGCGTTTCCTGTTCCTTGCCGCCAGCCTCGCCGTACTGCTGGCCAGTGTTGCAGTGGGCCTGGCCGCACGCCGCTATGGCCTGCGACATACCGCCTATGTGGCGGTAATGAAAAGCCTTGGCGCAGGACGCAACAAAGTACTTGCCATTTACCTGGGCCAGCTGGCCGCTCTCACCCTGATAGCCACCGGCCTTGGCTTAGCCCTGGGCAGCTTTATCCAGGCCCAGGCCGTCAACCTGATGGCCGGTTTCTTCCCGGTAGCGCCACCCGCCAGCCATTGGGGCCCCCTGCTTGTAGGCCTCGCCACCGGCCTCGCCTGCGCATTGGGTTTTGCCCTGCCCCCCCTGTTTCGCCTGGCACGCACAGACCCCATGCAGACTTTGCGTAAGGATTGGAGCAACCCCGACAAGCGCGAATGGCTGGGATTGATCCTCGGCCCCAGTGCCATGCTGCTATTGATTTGGTGGCTATCAGGCAGTTTGGCCATGACCCTGGCGTTGCTCGCTGGTATGGGGCTATTGGTGGGTGGCAGCGCCCTGGTCAACCAATTACTGGTGCGCGGTAAACTGGCCGCTCTAGGCGGAGCCTGGCGTATCGCTCTGGGCAGTCTTCAGCGTCGTGCCGCATTCAATACACTGCTGATCGCCGCCTTTGGTACCGGCTTGTTGGCCATGTTGGCCCTGGTCTTTGCGCGCACCGCACTGATCGACGAATGGCGCATGCAATTGCCAGAGAAGGCACCCAATCACTTCCTACTGAATATCACACCCACAGATGTGGACGGGATGCAGCAGATGCTGGAAAAAGAGGCAGTGAGCAGCACCGAATTCTACCCTATGGTGCGCGGCCGCCTGATCGCCATCAACGACACTCCCACCAGAGACCTGAAGGATCGACCAGGCGGCGTGCGCAGGGAACTCAACCTGAGCTGGACCGAAAACCTGGCACCGGATAACCGTATTCTCGAAGGGGAATGGTGGGGCAAAACCAGTGAGGGGGTCTCGGTAGAGGTGGAGCTGGCCGCACAGCTTAACCTCGCCCTCGGAGACAAGCTGCGCTTTTCCATCGGCGGGCTGGAATTGGAGGCCCCTGTGGCCAGCTTTCGCTCCCTGGATTGGAACAGCATGCGCCCGAACTTCTATATGTTGTTTGCACCAGGCACCCTGGAGGGCTTCCCAGCCACTTATATCACCAGCTTTTATCTTCCCCCTGAAGACAAGCTGCTGATCAACGACCTGGTGCGCAGCTATCCCAGTGTCAGCGTGATAGAGCTGGATAAGATTATCCTGCGTATTCGCGACACCATCGACCAGGTATCTTTTGCCATCGAATCGGTAATGGCACTGATGCTTGTGGCCGGGGTACTGGTATTAATTGCCGGGGTACGCGCCAGCATCGCCGAGCGTTTGCAGGAAGCAGCAATTATCCGCACACTTGGAGGACGCAGGCGCCTGTTATTGAAGAGCCTGGTTCTGGAGTTTGGGCTACTCGGCTGTGCCGCCGGTTTACTGGCCGCCATTGGCGCCGAAGCAACCCTTGTGGTGCTATCGCAACGGGTTTTCGAGCTGCCCCTGATGTTCCACCCCACCCTGTGGCTACTGGGCCCATTGGTAGGCGCCGTATTGGTGGGAACTGCCGGCACATTGGCCTGTTACAGCTCCGTGAGCCAGCCTCCATTGAAAGTGCTGCGAGAATTGGCCTGATTGCGGTACATTGGCCTAAAAGTTGGCCGCACATAAAAAGAGATGTAGCTGTTTTATGGACCTGGAATTCGACCGCAAACATATCTGGCACCCCTACGCCTCGCTGATCAACCCGCCACCGGTCTATCCGGTGGCCAGGGCTGAAGGGGTTCGAATTTTCCTGGAAGATGGCCGAGGCCTTATCGATGGCATGTCCTCCTGGTGGAGTGCCCTGCATGGCTACAATGTGCCCGAGCTGAATCAGGCCATGCGCAATCAGATGGACAAGATGTCCCATGTGATGTTTGGCGGTCTCACCCATGAACCGGCCATTGAGCTGTGCAAAAAGCTGGTAGAGATCACCCCACCGGGGCTGAATCGGGTATTCCTGGCCGATTCCGGCTCAGTCTCTGTGGAAGTCGCCATTAAGATGGCTCTGCAGTTTTGGCACTCCCAGGGCAAGCCGGGTAAAAGCAAATTGCTGGCCCTGCGCAATGGCTACCATGGCGATACCTTTGGAGCCATGGCCACCTGTGACCCAGTTACCGGGATGCACCACCTGTTTGCCGGTCAGCTCAGCCAACACCTGTTTGCCCCCACCCCGCAAACCCCTTTTGGTCAAACCTGCCCGGATGAAGATATCCGAGAGCTGGAACAGCTGGTTGCGCAAAACAGCGAGCAACTGGCTGCGGTGATCCTCGAACCCATAGTGCAAGGTGCCGGCGGTATGCGCTTTTATTCCGCAGATTACCTGCGCCGGGTACGAGCACTCTGTGACGAATACGACCTGCTGCTGATTGCCGATGAAATCGCCACCGGTTTTGGCCGCAGTGGCAAAATGTTCGCCTGCGACCACGCCGCGATCAGCCCGGATATCCTCACCCTCGGCAAGGCCCTCACCGGTGGCACCATGACGCTGGCCGCTGCGCTTTGCAGCGATCGTATTGCCGAAGGCATTTGCAATGGCGAGGCCGGAGTCTTTATGCACGGCCCCACTTTTATGGGGAATCCCCTCGCCTGCTCCGTTGCCAATGCCAGCATCCAGCTGCTTCTCAGCAGCCCCTGGCAGGAACGAGTAACAGCTATCGAGCAACAGCTGACCGAGCAGCTGGCCCCATTAAAATCCGCACAGGGTGTCGCCGATGTTCGAGCCCTTGGAGCGATTGGGGTGGTGGAAATGCGCGAGCCGGTAAATATGGCCAAGGTGCAGGAAGCTTTAATCGAACGCGGCATTTGGCTGCGCCCCTTCGGCAAGTTGGTCTACGCCATGCCGCCCTATGTGATTTCTAAAGAAGACCTTAGCCAATTAACTTCAGCAATGGTTGATGTATTGGGGGAGACTTCCTAACTTTCGTACCAATTAATTTGTGAAGCCGGTCTCAATAATGCCGGATTAACCGGCTCTTTCTGTCAATAACCTTCACTGTTACTGCTGCGAACAGATGGCTATCTGATTACTTTCCTTAATACCGGGGGCACCTCTTCCAGGCTAAAGACCTCCGTTGGCCTCTCCCGTATTCGCCGTTCTCAGATTCAATTTTCTTAGTCTTTACAAGCTTCGATCAGCTTGATCGCTATTTCTGCCAGAAATGTTTTGAGCACCTAAAAATTCCTGTATCATTAATGTTAATGATAGTTATCCTCATTTGCGATAGCAATCAAAGTGATCACTGTTAAACGTTAGGCATTCACCTCGCCCGATCAATGCCTTTTCAATCTTTACTGCTTGGGCGTTAGAGAGGAAAAATGAGAATTTTAATTGCATTACTTTTTGCGGTTACTTTTGCTACCACGGCGCAAGCTAGCGACGCATCAGGAGAAAAACCCATTCAGCACCTCAAGGTAGCGGATGTTACTTCTATGAAGGATGCCAAGAAGATTTTCATTGAGAAAACAGCAGAAATTAAGGGCAAGCAAAAACTTGATGCTGCTGAGCTTCACCAGATTCATGTCATCACCTACACGCTTGAGAAAAGTGTTGAGTTTTTCGCTGAGAACCTAAAGGGTGAGAAGCAAGAGCTTGCAAAAGAAATTGCCGTTGTGGTGGAGAATATCCATCTTAACTCCGAAAACAACCGTACAGAAAAGACCCAAAAAGATTTAAAAGAGTATTTTAAATTAGCAGATAAATTTATCGCTGGATTTAAACAGCAGTAATAAAAATCAATTCTGAGCCTAACAAGCGACTCTATTCGGCGCGAAAGGCTCAACCAATATGACCGAAATTTAAAGCGCTAACTTGGATTAGTTCAGACCAAATCTGACACATCCTCTTGAAAAAGAGGGGTTTACCAGTTTTGATGAAGGTGCCTAAATCTAAAAGCAAAACCAAGGATAAACCCCATGATCCATACTAATGATCGCATCATCAAACACAAG
>NZ_JBGMEK010000054.1:0-30237 GCF_041447265.1 Microbulbifer epialgicus | reverse complement strand
GTCCTCCGGGTTTAGGCTGAGAAATCGACAAAATGAAAATCGATCGCGTATCTGATATTCCAGCTCATCATCCGATAGGTTATATAAATGCTGTAATACAAGTGCCTTGAACATCAGTACCTTATCAAAGGGTCTTCTTCCAGCATTACTCTTTCTTGGAAGTGTGGGGATTTTATTCAAAGTACTCCGGAAGTCCTCCCAGTCAATCAACTTACGAAGAGCAACCAGTGGATCACGTTCATTTAGCTTGCGATGGCGGTCATCAAGACCGAAAAAACTCGGCTGCATTTGACAATAACCTTTACTAGTGAGCGTTTAGATTATTTTACCGGAAATTAGTGAATTTTTAGAGGTACCCAGTAGGTAGTGAGGGTTATCCAGTTGCATTTGGTGACTTAGCAGATATGCGCTTGATGGAAACGATTGATTACGCAGAGCGATCAGCCATTCTCGTAACAATCGTCCGTTATGAACTTCTTAAACCATTACAAGACATAGTTGCCTCTAGATATCCAAATCTAACGCGCTTTATAGCGGTAGACTCTGATGATGAAGCCAAGCAGTATAAGAAAATAGGGATGCGACCTATTGTTAATCGAAGTACTCCTAAGGGCATTGATACAGTATGTGAAATTCTGCGCAGTCAAGGTATAGAGGAAAATAAAATTCAGAGCTGGGTTGTTCGTCGACAGAGCCAAGCACTGGAGGCATAAAATAATATAAAACCCACAAATAGAAGACATCTACGATGTAACATTACAATTCTACTCTGTACTTTAATATCTTCCTGCCAGTAGACTGTACGAAAAATCGTGGTACGACTGCATTTTATATAAATGAGGTCATTAATAAACCCTATTGTATATATACCATCCCACCTGTCATATGGGCTAGCCGGTACCAAGCTGATTGTAGGGAGATCTTACTGATCAGTATTGTCATTCACTTTATGATGATGCACCAACTTCTTCTGTTACTACTTGATCGGGATAGAAGGCGATAAGTCCATTAATTATTTTAGAAAAATCGAACGCGGCTTCGTAAGTCCACGCAATCTCTTCGTCAGTTTCATCCAAAGTGAAATAACTAGCATCGCCTTTAAGTGGACAATGGGTTGTCTTTCCATCAATTGGAATGAGAGGTACGATGATGTCTTCTTTTGGTAAATAGAATATAGGATCATACATATCTTTTCCAAGTTCTGTGACTCGTAGCGCGTTATCACTTTCAGCAATCATTTTACCACCTCGATATACCCTCACAGTCCTTGGCACTGGTTTAACACGCATGAAGTGACGTGGTTCTTTCGGATTGTGGATTGTTTCCTCAGAAAGCGTGATTTCTGGATATGCCATTAATCTCTCCTTTTAACAGTTCATTTTTCATTCTATGTATATTTATGCCAGCGATGGAGAATTTCCTTGCAGATAGTTAGCTATTTATATATACGATTAAATAAGACTTTTCTCCCTGGTAAGGAGCCAGAATGGGAGAGTTTCATGAATTAGACTTCCGGCCAGATCGACGAAAAGTTAGTCTAACCTTCAACTAAAGGCTTCAATATCTCTTCATACATAATTGACTGGATAGATCGACCGGTTTTACTGGCCCAGTTAATTGCGAGTTCTGCCATTATTTGATTCGTAGAAGTTATACCGACTCCAGCCTTCCTCATTCGTTCTACCGAGATGTCATCTGCAGCCTGGGTTGGAGAACCACCTCCATCAACGACAACTTGTACTTCGTATCCATCCTCTACAGCACTTATAGCTGGATAAACAACGCATACATCATTTGTTAAACCAGCCATCACCAACTTTTTTCGGCCAGTTGCCACTACCGCAGACTTGAAAGGATCATATGTCCAAGCATCGACTACTCCGGGTCGTTTTACCCTTTGGGCGTGAGCATTAGGTGCGATCTTTTCCAAATCGGCAAAGAGTGGACCCTGGAAATTTTCTTCTTGGCTAGTAGTGAATATCAACGGCATGTCAGTTTCGATTGCTGTACGTGCTAGAGCCCGTACATTTGCAAGTAGATGGGAAGGACTAATGTTGCGCGCTAGTTTGGCGGTCCCCACTTGATGATCAATCAATAGCATCGCTGCGCTATCCGTTGTGAATGGGTTTTTCATTGATGTTTTCTGTCCTATTTATCTAACGATTAAGAATAACCCAGGTGAACCTTCTATATTCGCCTTGCAGTAGTCTCTTGAATATATAAAGAGTTTAGATTACGAACCACCATACCTAATAGGTTAATTACTGAGGCGTCGTAACCATCTATGGATTGACAGATGTGTCACAGGAAATAACGCCGCTAGTCACTACTATTTCTAGAATGATTATCCGCAAAATAGAATCCTCTTCTGTAAACTCCACTGGATTATCTCAAAATGAAACTCTACGCTATGCCCGGAACTTGCGCCCTCGCTCCTAATATTGCCTCGATTTGGGCACGGGTACCGGTTGAATTGGTGAACCTTGAGAGGGGAGAGCATCAAGCTAACACTTATCTACTGTTGAATCCGAAAGGGCAAGTCCCAGCTCTGCAGCTTGATGATGGTCAGGTTTTAACTGAAGCTACAGCGATATTGCTCTATATTGCTTCCTTATCCGAAAATCCGGAACTTTCACCCCATGAGCCTATTCAGTGGGCCCGTCAGGCAGAGGCACTTTCTTATATGAGCTCCGAGGTCCATTCAGATTTCGGACCTCATTTTGTACCAGAGAGATTTGCTTCATCTCCAGAAGCTAGAAAAGATATTCAGCGGCATGCCTATGAAAAGCTTGAGATGCATTTTCGCAGACTCGATAAATCCCTAGAGGAGGCAGGGGGTAAAGGCTATCTTGGAAAGCGTACAGTAGTTGACTCCTATCTATTTGTCTTATGTCGCTGGATTGATTCAACTCCTTTAGAGCTTAACTCATTTTCTTACTTAGCAGAATTTCGTAGTCGTCTTGAACAGGAGAGCGACGTAATCAACGCGCTTAAACGACAAAAAATGCTAACTTAGATGAAATTGGTCAAACCGAGTAAATGAGGGTAACTCCACGCAGCTACAAAACCCTGATATCAATTTGGGGACTTAGTTCTTACCGAAGCTCTCTTGTGGGCATGAAAGAGAGTATTGTGTTGCTGACAGGAGTCGGAACAGTGACTTTTAAGGAAGCTCAAAGTTAGAAAAAGAAACTAATGACAAAGAATTATTAAACGAAGACGTTATTCTACTACTTCAATAGGTGTTGATCTATGTCCAAAACAATTGCAATTATCGGTGGAACTGGAGCAATGGGGCGTGCGGTTGTTAATGCCCTTCTGGGAGATACAGATAATGAGTGGTTAATCAAAATATTAACACGTAATACAAATAGCGAACGTGCAAATAATATGAAGGAGTCTAGTTCTGGTCGAATAAGCTTTGTTACTGGCAACCTGGAAGATAAAGAGAGCCTTGAGACATTAATGAAAGGGGTGTACGGGGTTTTCTCAAATACTAATTTTTGGTCAGCTGGTGAAAAATCCGTGGCACGTGAGCGGTCACAAGGGTTAAGAGCCCTGGAAGTTGCAGAGCAGACAGGTGTGGAGCTATTTATTCACTCTTCACTTGACGCGGCTTCAAACCTGTCCAATGGTGCACTACCTGTTCCACACTATGATGCAAAGGCCTCGGTTGAGCATGAAATAGACTGGCACAGGTCAGAGGAATTCTTTAGTCAAAAAGAAAATGGCTGGTATACAAAGCATGTTTCAGTATTAGTCACAGAGCCCTATATCGAAAACTTTCAGAGTATCTTCCTACCAGAGCCAGGAAAACTCAAAGATGGGCGCGAGGGGCTCATTTTTCGTGGTCCATTGGCGGGAGATGCTATATGGCAAATGGTTGCACTTGACGATATCGGAGCTTTCGCGCGCATTATGTTTTCAGATGCAAAGACATGGGGCGGCAGAACTCTGCGTATAGGATCTGACGCTCTGAAAATGTCAGAGGTGGCGGCTAAGTTTGAGGCCGTTACCGGCATACCAGCCGAATACTCACCTCTGAGCGATGAGGAATTTATGGCCTCTGGTCAACCTAATGCACATGATGTTCTTAATAACTTCCTTTTCTATCGTCTTGGATATGCAGCTCCTCGGGACTACGACGCTCTAAGGAAGATCTACCCAGGCCTTCATAGCTTCGAGAGCTGGCTTCGTGAGACTGGATGGCGCGGTAAAGCTGGGGACGTTCAAAAAGATGCAATCAGTGGTTAAAAAGTTGCTTTCAATGCATCATTACTGTGAGAAATTTCTAGATGAATATACATAAGAAAAGGCGCCTTCTTGTTATAGGTGCCACAGGGAAGGTTGGTGCGGAAGTTGTTCGTACGTTAACTCAGGATACGAATATCCAGACAGTCGCAGCAATCCGCCGGAATGACCAGGCTCAATCCATGCTAGACATAGGCGCCGAACCTGTTCAGCTTGATCTAGATGACATAAGTACCGTTGAAAAAGCTGTAGCTGGTATAGATGGTATTCTTCTAATGACGGGTTATACCGTTGATATGATGAAGCATTCCAAGCGGGTGATTGATTCGGCTAAACGCGCCAAAGTCGACCATATAGTCCATATTGGTGCTTCTGGAGCTGACACAGCTGAAGTCTCCCATTGGGGTTGGCACCAGATGATCGAAGCTTATATCGAGAAACAGGGATTCAGGTTTACTCATTTGCGGCCCGAAGGGTTCATGCAGAACTTAATCAGCTTTGGGTGGCTACAACCCGGTACCTTAACTAACTTGATCGGCGATGCGCGGTGGTGTTGGGTTGATGCACGTGACGTGGCAGCAATAGCCGCGGCGGCACTAATGCGCCCTGACAAGTTTAGTGGTCAGGTCTGGCGCCTTGGCTATGATGCCACCACCATGTCCGAAGTTGCCGAGATGATTAGTAAGCTGGCTGGACAGCCCATAAAGTTAGAGCAATTGGACCCCCAGGTATTTTATGAATCCGCCGTGGCTTCTGGTGCTGATCCAGCTTATATGGCGTGTATTCGAGATCAGTTTCGCTTAAATGCAGCTGGCGCTATCCCTGATGCTGATAAAACATTTGACGAAACAGCGTTTAAAGCAGCTATTGGCCGGCTCCCCTCAACTTGGCCAGACTTTATCCAGAGAAATGCTGAAGCCTTAAAGTCTGCAGCAATCTCGTAAATCGAAAAATGGCCTCGCCTTGGTTTCGTTTGGTCGCCCCTTCATTAGAAATCCTGGTTATACACTCCTTATCGCTTCAGGAGCACCGCTCGCTCCTGAGGCATCGCGTGAGTCGAGGCACGGAGGTGGCGAAAGTGGCTATATCGATTTTCCCGGACTAAAGACAGGTCCCTAAGCTGTTCTAATTTTTACGTAAAAATGGAGACCCTAAAACCACGATCATAGTCTCTTGGCTGCATGAGCAATCAAAGTACATCAGAAAATTGAATTTTACCGTCGGTGTTTTTCATCAAAGTGTGAATAAGAAGCCCGACTGCGACACGATTGACGACCTGTTAGCTAAGCGCTTCACTGATATTGAAATAAAGGAGGTTTCATGTCTGGGGAAATACATTCAGTAAAGTTGTTTGGGCGTAAAGGAAGTACGGAAGGATATAGTTTACGAGAGTTTCTTCAGCGCCATGTTGTTAGTTTTGAATGGATAGAAATAGCTTCTGAAGAAACCTGCTTGAAAAATATTGGTATATCTGATGTGAATAACGTCAGGTTTCCTGTCGTTCAATTTGCAGATGGTTCACTCCTATTCAATCCCTCTGTTAGAGATGTGGCAAATCGTCTCGGATATATTGCTCTTCCTCGCTTGAAAGAATATGACGTCTCCATTTACGGCGCGGGTCCAGCTGGCTTGAGTGCAGCTGTTTATGCTGCCTCAGAGGGGTTAAGCACAGTAGTAATCGAACGACATGCTGTTGGGGGGCAAGCGGGTACCAGTTCAATGATTGAAAATTACATGGGTTTTCCGCGAGGTATCAGTGGTGCCGAACTGGCAGATAGGGCCCGTGAACAAGCATTGAAGTTTGGTGCAGAAATTATCCTTATGAGTGAAGGAATTAAGGGTGAGTTCAAAAATGGACGTATTCACGGGCAATTAGCTGATGGAAGCAAGATGTTAGCTAAAGCCAATATATGTGCCACTGGTGTTGAGTATCGTAGACTTGAATTAGATCGTGAAGAACATTTTCTTGGAAAGGGAGTATTTTATGGTGCTGGAGTTGCCGAAGCACCATTATGTAAAGGTGAAACAATTTATATTGTAGGGGGCGCAAATTCAGCAGGTCAGGCTGCAATGCATATTGCGAATTTTGCTGAAAATGTGGTTATGCTTGTACGCGGTTCGAGTTTAAAAGGAACAATGTCGAAATATCTATCCGACCGTGTTACTAACAATAAAAAAATAGATATTAGATTTAATAGCGAAGTAACGGAATTAATTGGCGATGAATTCCTATCTCAAATAAAGATTACCGACAATAAAAATAAAGAGGATGAAAATGTCGATGCTAAACGGTTATTTGTTGCAATAGGCGGTCGACCAAATACTGAGTGGGCCATTGATACTCCTATTCTTCGAGATGAAGCTGGTTACCTTGTTACAGGTCCAGATTTACTTCTGAATGGAAAAAATCCTGAAGGTTGGCCGCTTCAGCGTCAACCGTATTACTTGGAAACATCATACCCAGGGTCTTTTGCAGCCGGCGATGTACGCCACAACTCTATTAAGCGTGCCGCAGCTGCTGCAGGTGAAGGCGCCATGGCGATTACATTTGTTTATCGCTATTTAAACGAAGATTTTGACTTTATCGTTAAACATACAAAATAAAACTCTATTAAGTAGACAGATTTATATGTGTGAATTTTTGACTGGCCACTTCAATAACAAATATGGTTGCTAGTCTGTATGGCGACAATTGATCGAAAACATTACCTAAGTTAATGTTTTTATTGTGGTTTTGACCTTTAAATTTCAACTCAGCGTCATAAGTCGGGAAAATAAGTAAGGGAAGGGCTCATAGGGAAATGAGTACATCACAACTCATTGATATTTCTTTTGCCCTAAAGTTACAAAGGGTGATATAGGAGAGTATAGAGCGAGGAAATCCTATGCAAGTTGGTGAATTTGCCCAATTGATTAACTGGGTTAAGCATGAAGCTCCAACGCTTAGGCTGGCTTGCCCTAGATGAAGTTCTGAGGCTGATCAAGGCAGATTTGTGTTGGTATCCTCAATGATCGCAGTTAGTGTGGACGATTGGCCACTTACCAGCCATCCGTGCCATTGCAGTAAGTGGATATTAAGTACTTAACTGACCTTTTGATTTTATCTTAAATTTCAATGAGTTAGCACTTTTTTAACCAACCAAAACACTTATCTGACCAGTCATCCACCTTTTTTGGTCCAGTACATACTTGTCCAAATAAATTGCTTAATTAAACAGCCAGAAACTTACACAAGAGTTAAGGGGTTTTAATCCCAAGCGGCACTGCGCCTTCAAAGATTGGTAGTCTCCAGAGTGTGAGACAACCTCTAAAGCCAATCCGATATCATAAAGGGTTCGGTCTGGACTTCGATGTAACCGCTGCCATACTAGGCACCTGCCTCAGCCAAGGGTTCGAGACCTTCGATGCCAACTTAAAACATGCCCCGAATACATCTGGTAATTGAGCTGAGTGATGGCACTGCCTTTAGCATGATGAGTTGTTTCGAATATTTTGTGTCCAAGCATCTTTCAGAAAAGGTCACTGATAAAAAGCTACCGCTACTGAGTATTGGAATGAGGTGGTAGGGTATGGACCATGAGTCAGGCTAGAAAGAGGCACTTGATAGTTATCACCCTTGCTTGAATTTCACGCAGCATTGCTTCTAAGGATGTAGAGATGGGGTAAGGGCTTACCGGATTCGGAAGGGGGAGGTGGTCTTGCATCGCATAAGCAAATCGATAAAGGAGTTTTCCATTAAAGAACAACAGTCAGAGATGGATGCTCCATGAAAATTCTTCACACATCCGATTGGCATATTGGTCGAACTTTATACGGCCGAAAACGCTATGAAGAATTTGAGGTCTTTCTGATATGGCTGGCAGAAGCAATTCAGAAAAACTCAATTGATGTGCTGATAGTTGCTGGTGATGTGTTTGATACCAGTACTCCGAGCAATCGTGCCCAGGAGCTCTATTACCGTTTCCTATGCCGCGTGGCTATTTCATCTTGCCGGCATGTGATCATCGTTGCGGGAAATCATGATTCTCCATCCTTTCTCAACGCACCCAGGGAGTTACTTAAGGCCCTAGATGTCCACGTGGTCGGTGGTATCAGTTCCTCCCTAGAAGATGAAGTACTGGTGCTTTGTGATAAGCAAGACGTCCCTGAATTGATTGTTTGTGCAGTGCCCTACCTCCGCGATAGGGATATTCGCGTGGCGGAAGCTGGTGAAAGCATCGAAGACAAGGAGCGAAAGTTGATAGATGGAATTCGCACCCACTACGCTGCTGTCGCTACCTTGGCCGAGCAGAAGCGAGAGAGTTTGGGGGGGGACATTCCGATCGTAGCTACAGGGCATCTTTTCACAGCAGGCGGACAAACTGTTGATGGTGATGGTGTACGCGACTTATACGTTGGTTCTTTGGCTCATGTGGCAGCCGGAATTTTTCCCGCAAGCTTTGATTATGTGGCGCTTGGGCACTTGCACGTGCCACAAAAAGTAAACGGCTCCGAGACTATACGCTATAGCGGCTCGCCGCTACCCATGGGGTTTGGTGAAGCGAAACAGCAAAAGAGCGTGTGCTTAGTGGCCTTTGATCAAGCTCAGGGGCTTAGTAAGACGACATCAGTCCAAATGATTGACGTACCGGTGTTCCAGAAACTGGAACGCATTAGAGGAGACTGGGGTGGAATTTTAAATCGTATCCTTGAATTATCGGCAATAGATGCTCCCGACGGTTCTGCTGTCTGGGCTGAAGTCATCTACGAAGGTGACGAAGTTATAGGAGACTTGCGGGAGCGGTTGGAAGCTGAAATTTCCAACGCTAAGGTAGAAATTCTCCGTATAAAGAATAACCGAGTCATAGACCGTGTATTGAGGCAAATACACCAGGAAGAATCACTCGACGACTTGAATGTAAACGATGTATTTGAACGTTGCCTAGACGTTAATTGCATACCTGAAGAACAGCGGCCGGAATTACTTCGTGCCTACAAGGAAACACTTTCTTCACTCCATGAAGAAGATGTAAAGGCAGAGTAAAGAGGCTGTCGATGAGAATACTGCAAGTTCGCTTTAAAAATCTGAATTCACTGGTCGGCGAATGGCAGGTCGACCTAACGCACACGGCTTTTGTGTCTGATGGTATCTTCGCTATCACCGGCCCTACTGGCGCAGGGAAAACCACCATCCTGGATGCTATTTGTCTCGCCCTTTATGGGCGGACACCGCGCCTGAGCAAGGTCACCAAGAGCGGAAACGAAATCATGTCTCGCCAGACTGGCGAATGTTTTGCTGAGGTGACCTTTGAAACTCAGTCTGGGCGTTACCGTTGTCATTGGAGCCAGCGCCGAGCGCGCAAGAAACTGGATGGTGAACTCCAATCCCCAAAACACGAAATTGCCAATGCCGATTCTGGCGAGATTTTCGAATCCAAGATCAGAGGGGTGGCCGGCCAGATTGAGTCAGCTACTGGCATGGACTTTGATCGTTTTACCCGTTCCATGTTGCTTGCCCAAGGTGGCTTTGCCGCGTTTCTTCAGGCAGCACCAGATGATCGGGCCCCGATTCTAGAGCAGATTACGGGCACAGAGATCTATAGTCTTATATCTATCCGAGTCCATGAACGTCAGCGCGAAGAGAGGGAAAAACTGAACCTGCTCCAGGCCGAAACAGCAGGCATCGTAGTTCTTGAGCCTGAGCAGGAAGAAGAGCTTGAACAGACACTCAAGATAAATCAAAAGGAAGAAACTGACCTCGCCACCAAATTTACCAGCACAAAGAAGGCAATTGATTGGCTTGATAGTGTCAAAAAGTTGAAGACAGAAATTCACAACCTCTCTGAAGAGGGAGGCAAGCTGCAGGATGAAATTGAGACGTTCAAACCGAGTCGTGAGAAGTTAAACCTGGCTGTAAGTGCTGCCTCCCTCGACGGTACATACGCAACTCTCACCGCGATCCGTAAGCAACAGGCATATGATAGGGCATCATTGAAGTCTAAGGAAGAAGCTCTTCCTGGGCTGGAGGCGTCTACCAAGGATCATGCCGAGGCACTGAGAACAGCTGAACAACAAGCCGGCTTGGCTAAAGAGAACCTGAAAGTGGCCGTACCGGTATTTCAGCAAGTTCGCTCCCTAGATCAGAAGCTTGCTGAGCTGAAGAGGGCTGTTTCGGAAAGCGATGAGAGTTGCAAGAAAATTGGGTCAAAGATTCAAGCAGAAAAAAAATTGCGGCTCGAAGAAGAGAGTAAGCGCACCAAAACTCATGAGGCGCTAAATCTCGTAGACGGCTATCTCCAGGAGCATGCACAGGATGAATGGTTGATTCAGGGCCTGGCAGGTATTGAAGAACAGTTCGGAATCCTACTCACTAGGCAAAAAGAAATTGCTCAAAAAGGGGCTGATCAAGAAGCTGCCTCGAAAGCTTTAGAGCTGGCGGCTAATTCACTAGATACCTGTCAGAAAGAATCAGCCTTTCGAAAGCAGGAACTGGTAGATGCCTCAAAACAGATTAAGCAGGGCAAAGACGTATTGAGCCAGTTGCTAGGAAAGCGTTTATTGCGGGAATACCGCACCGAGAAGGAAACCCTGCTGCGTGAAATGGCATTTCTAGCAAAAATAGCGGAGCTTGAAGAACACCGAGCCAGGCTTGAAGATGGAAAACCATGTCCACTTTGCGGTGCAACCGAGCACCCCTTCGCAGAAGGGAATATCCCTGCCCCTGACGAAACCGAAGAGAGAATTGATGCACTGACTGAGTTGATCCGCAAAGCTGAGGATCAAGAGGTCGCGATTCGAAAGCTTGAAGATCTTGAAAGATTGGCCCACAAAAATTTTATTGATGCGGAAAAACTGGAATCATCAACGGCTAATGATAAGAAGGCCGCTGAGAAAACCCTGGTAGAGATCAAAGATGCCGTTGTAAAACTGCATGCAGATTCTACTGAATTCAGACAGGCTGTCTTTATCAAACTTCGTCCTCTTGGGATTGTGGATGATTTTGAAGTGGACATTTCATCAATGGTTAAATCTCTTCGGAGGAGGCTGAATGCATGGCAACTCCAGGTCAAGAAAAAAGTAGACCTTGAAAAACAGGTCACCGATATTGACGGAGAGGTAGCAAGACTGGATGCCGTTATCGAAATGCAGTGTACAGTTCAGAAGGAAAACCTGGATCGCTTAGAGAGCTTGCGAAACGAACTCCTTGTTGGAAGTGATGAGCGTAATTCCCTGTACGGTGAAAAAAATCCCAGCGATGAGGAGCGCAGTTTAAATACGGCGATTTCTGTTGCTGAAAATGCAGAAAAACAGGCTAGAGAACGTCACAACAAGTTCCAGCAAGAATGGGATATGGTGAAGTCTCATACTGATTCATTGAGGAAGCGAATTGAGGAGAGAGAGCCGAATCTGAGCAAGATGGAGACTGAGTTCTCAGAAGCACTCACGTCAGTTGGCTTTACGAATGAAGAAGAGTTTCAGGTGGCCATGCTGCCCTCCGGACGTAGGAATGAGCTGGCAGACAAGGCCAAGAACCTAGATGAACGACGAACCGATTTGAAAGCTCGGCAAAACGATCGAGAAAAGCGCCTTTCTACAGAAATGAGCAGACAAGTTACGGAAAAGTCTAAAGAAGAGCTCGAGCCACAGCTTAGAGAGGTCGAGGCATCTCTAAGCAAGCTACGGGAGATTATTGCCGGCAACAAACACAAGCGTAGTGAGAATGCAGCTGCAAAAGTCCGGATAAATGAAAAACAGGCGGCCATAGAGGTTCAGAAAAGCGAGTGCAGCAGGTGGGAAAACCTGCAAGAGTTGATCGGATCTGCAGACGGAAAGAAATACCGTAATTTTGCTCAGGGGCTGACCTTCGAGATGATGATTGGTCATGCCAACCGAGAATTGCAAAAAATGACTGATCGATATTTGTTGGTTCGCGATCATACTCGGCCACTGGAGCTTAATGTGGTCGATAGTTACCAGGCTGGAGAGATTCGCTCCACTAAGAATCTTTCAGGTGGTGAGAGTTTTATTGTGAGTCTGTCTTTAGCTCTGGGTTTGTCTCATATGGCAAGTAAGAATGTTCGAGTGGATTCGCTATTCTTGGACGAAGGATTCGGTACGCTCGATGAGGAGGCACTCGATACGGCTTTGGAGACTCTCTCTAGCTTGCAGCAGGATGGCAAACTTATTGGTGTGATTTCGCATGTGTCTGCCTTGAAAGAGCGAATCAGCACTCAAATTCAGGTAATGCCCCAAACAAGTGGGAGAAGTCAGATATCGGGACCCGGATGCTGCAGGTTGGAAGCGCCTTAAAAGCTAGCTTGATCTGCTTCCTTCTAGACTCCTCTTAGTGCGGGGAAGCACCCTGACACTGACACTGACACTGACACTGACACTGACACTGACACTGACACTGACACTGACATAGGATCAATAGGTGTACAGTACTCCTCTAGAACCGAGTAATGCCCTTTCATCTCGCTTATTGATCCATGTTTAATCGGGTTCATTTACACAAACTAAAGATAGTCGTTCACCTATCCCGCCACGATAGCTATCCAAGAAGTGGCACTTACCCAGCACTACTGATTTAGGGACAAAGTTATGGCCTAGATAAAGAGCGTCAATTCCTACTATATTGAAAGGCTTAAGGGATTCTGAACAGGCAGTTCCAATCGCATGCAAACGCTCCAAGAACAAACTTTTATATTCCGTTAGTGTGCGTTTCTTACGGCCCATCGCAAGAACATCACCGTATAGTTTCTGGGCTAGTGAGCGGTCCCATAAGAGCTTTTCGACAGTATTCTTGATTAAGCAATTATCATCGAATGATACACCTGATAGCCACGCTTCACTGATTGATGACAAAGTGTGGAGCGTATGTGGCCAGTTGCTGTCAATTACGTTCGCGTGAATTAGTCCAAGTTTCTGTTTGCCAGTATCTAACTCAATGGCCCAAGGCCAGCTCCTAACTTGGCGCACTAGATTCTGACGGGCCGTCAGTGGTAATTCATAGAACCATTCTCCACCGTTAGCCTTATGTCTTAGAGTCCCTTCAGGGCCCTCAAACCCGGCAATCATCATTGCCTCATGGTTACCGAGGGTGCTGAAATAGGTTTTCTGATCAATGCGTGCCAATAGTGACTCGCTATACCGGCCGCGATCTACTAGGTCTCCAAGGCAGAATAGTCGGTCACAAGATGGGTCGAAAGTTACTTCCTCGAGCTGGTGATCCAATTGGTCCAGATGACCATGAATATCTCCGACAATATAATCTCGGCCGGTAGCGTTTTTTTCGATTTTTAGAAAAATACTCATTAAGGCTGATTGTCCATTTAACTATTATATAAACAAGATACCTAACATGCGTCGGCTTTAGAGCATAGCGACACCATATAAACATAATATGGTCCCGAAGACGCCTTCTGATGTAGGGTCTACCTTGTAATAGGGACCAATCCTCATAATATTGCTGAGAAAAAAATCCTCAACATGGCGATAAAAAATTTGGGGTGATTCCAGCTATACAGGAGTAGAGAGATGCAAAGAGCTGACACAAATTCTGCCTGAGCTAAGCGTTTTCGCGTAGGTAGAGCTATCAAGTTTGAGAGAGAAGCTATTAGGCCATAGGTATTCTGACTCTGCTCCTTTGAGAGATAAGAATCCAATAGTGATACGGAGAAAATTGGATTATAGATGCGCCCATCTCGATAGAGATTGAGCGGCAGGTTAAGAAGGCTTTCGTTAGTCTGTTAAAAATATCAGAGAATGGCAGGAAGAGTATAGTCAACACTATTGAAAGTAAAGGAAAGATGAAGCTCAGCTTCCATTTCGTCCCCAGAAACTAGGATTTACCTGACAGTTAACAAAATACAATGGATCAAGGGCACCCCTCTATTTCTTCTATCACATCCAGTACATCAATATTCAAAATACCATTTTCCTATTAATTGCAATCTATTGATGCACAATATATTTTCAAACTCGCCTCGTTCTGCCAGAAACTGCACGCTCTTTATCGTCGGTATGAAAATATTCTTTATCGGTAGTACACAGTTTCCCATGTCCTAGGTCTGTCGATAGGTCTTTAAGATCTCTATTTTCTGCATCCATCGAGGCACCAGTATGACGAAGCCAATGAGTCGACGTGGCCAGGAGAACTTTCGCATCATCTTCAAAACCATCTCGCGTCATCTTTTCACTTGCTAAATCAAATGCCTCTTGAGCAAGTATCGCAATTGTTCGTGCCCGTAATCCTGGATTATGTTGTCGAATTGGATGGAGTAGGGGAGATAGCTCTCCTACTGCCGGCAAATCATCTAAGCCGCGACTTAACCGATATCGTCGCAAGTAGTCAAGAAAATCGATAGGTACGCTTACTTTCCTTTTTTTATTGCACTTGCCAAACACGATAAACCACCAGTCATCTTCTTCCTGATAAAAATCTCCCATTTTGGGGGTCCATTTTGGTCGGCATGACAATTCACTAACACGCAAATAAAGACTTTTCATGCTAGCAATGATGAAAAGGTGCCTCTCCCAATTTGGATCTTCATCGGCTTTGGCTTTAGTGCTTTCCAAAACATACTCCCATTGCCGTGCCGATAAACGGTTAACTGAACCGCGTGATTCATCGATAGTTAGGTTGGGGCAAGCCTTCTTTACGGCTGCAATTACATTTCCGATAGCATAATCCCCTTCCACCAAGTGGCTATATAGTACGCTCAGGTTCGAGAATACCTCTATTAGGGATTTTTGAGCTAGAGCATAGTCACCAGTATCGGGCTTGATATTTGAAGGGGTAGTACTCCTAAGAGATTCCTTACGCTTAGCCTTACTGAGCTTCACTACGAATGGTCTCCATGCCCTGTTAGCCTCTTTTAGACCATCATTAACTGAGAATCTTCGGCATACCTGTGTACCAATCCAACTTTTTGGAGGATTAACTACAAAATCGATGTAGGCCTCTATATCTCGCTTTTTCATTATGGCGATTGATTTACCGTGTATACACCAGGCCCATAACAAAAAACGCTCGGATTCGCCCCTGAAAGCGTTGTAAGTTGCTTCCGATTGCCGACATTTACTCCAGAGAAAGTCCTTTACTAGCTTATAATCAGTAATTGCCTCCGGCACAGTAATTGTCATTGACTGTACGAATTTTTTCACTACGGGAGTATCTTCTGAAAATAATTTCCCCCGATCAAGAGCATAAAAGGAGTGATAGGAATCAAATAATGGAATTGCATCAAAGCACTGTGACATAAAGAATCTCCTATCATGAGCCGAATGGGCGCCCAAGTTGAACACTTAATTTTTCTTCTAGTTACTATCTTATCTTTCAGCTAGCTAGTACATTTATTACCAGCCAAAGCGCCTAGTTTCATTTAATCTTAAATACAAAAAATACTTATCGAATAAATGGAGATGATCCGGGAGAATACTCTGGGGGCGGCAACTGCACAAACTGTTTAAATTGTTCATGTAAGTTAAGGAATTTTCTAAAGCTTAGCCGGCCATCTTGTAAATCAAAAGAAAATTTAGCACCATCATCCATACAAAACTGTAGGTAGCATTTATATTTATCACATTCTTTAAGTGAAATTTCGGGAAGGTAGCTTTTTAAAATTTGAAGAGGAGATTCGTTTTCATAATAAACGCTTGCTTTATTTTTATCAACATCAAGAAAGTAACTGCCCTCAATGATCTTTCGATGATAGATATCATATCGATAGCATAGGTGTCGGTCATAGTCTTTCTTTTTATGTCGCCCCAATAAGTACAACACAAAAAGATAAATATCTATAAAGGAGAGTTCCAAGCTACGCTTATAGGACCACATTGTGAATGCATTACTCACTTTATAATATTTAAAATGGTTAGATATGTAGACAAACCTATTTGGCTTATAAAATTCCTTATAACCAAGACATCCAAGGAATGGATAATTTGACTCTTGAATATAATGATGCGGACCATATTCCCAGCTTGCAAGATTAAAGAACCAGAGACTTATCGCCATACATATAGGGCAGGGTGGTGGTGCTCTCATAAATCTAGACATATGAATATATCGGTAAGAGTGTATAGAAGCCACATGTTTTTGAGAGGAGTTAAAGTGCAATATCTTTAATATGAGATTCAGTACATCATATTGGCAGCGCATTACTTCTTCATCTATATCACACAAAATGTCTGAATCATCCTGCACAATCGTATAATTTGGACATGATATTTTTTTTAGATTAGTTTCCATCTTATGGATAGAGGAAATTTTCACACCCCTTAACCTTAGATAACTTTCAGTTACATACTTTTTAGTGCGAGCCAGTTGGCAGGCAGGAAAAAGATCGTCGTTTATTGTAATTTTTGGCCACCAGCAACGATCAAGAAATTTTTTTCCACATAAAAAATAACTACAATCATCCTTATAGCCGATGAACCTAATCATCCTTATAGCCGATGAACCTAATCAGCCTAGACAGGGGATGAAATCTTTCTTTCGGGATCAAGTCTACAGAAAAGCTTAGAGGTTCCAATATAAAGACAGAGCAGGTTCGGCATGTCCTTTTTAACATTTCTGCGTGGCTTGGCCAACGTTGGTTACACGTGGGGCAGTGAGTCGTAAATGGCTGATTATGAATTGGGCACCGTGGCAGCCATGGCAAATTATACAGCTTACAATGGTAGAGCTGAGAAGCGCATTTGGGACATTGTCTATTCGTTCCCGATGGTAAATGATCTAATATTTGCTCTTCTGGCCTCTGAGTCAAACCAGATATATTTTTGATTCGCTCTACTGTATTGCTCCCTTTAACCTCATTTCGCAAGCGCTTTTCGATATACGAGTAGGATATACCTGCATTCGCAATAAGGAAATGACGCACCGTAGCTAGATCACTTTGATAAGGCCGTGTGAAAAGTGACCCTCGATTAAAAAATCCATTATTTAACTGCATGATTTAACCATCGAAGGCGTCAACCCTGACACATCAATCGCAGCTCTAACCATATCTTGATTGCATTGATCGGGACCGAACTTTGGAAAGAAATCGTACAATAAAACATTTACTGTGCAGACAAATGACTCCATCCCCCAGGAAGTAAGATGATAATCCTTTTGAAACTCATGAAACACCGACCAAATAACTGAACTTAAACTGGAGTAACGCCAACCCTTCCTAACAATTTCAGGTAGAAAAAACTCAGTGTATGTGGGTCCAGTTCCACGCGGAAATCGTAATGTATCGTATTGCTTTAGGCAGTTCTTCACATCAGATTCACTTTGAACACCATAGAAGTCAGTAATTTTCTTAAAAAAACGACCATATATATGCCTATATCTACTTTCAGACACGTTACTAAAAACGATTTCCGCCTCATCGCTATTTACAATAAATATTACAGTAAATAATATTTTTAGTTTTTCACGTATAAAATCATGAAATTCAGCAAAGACGTTATATTGATTAAGGGATAGTCGCTGAGCTTCATCAACAAGGAGAACAAATTGTTTTGTTTCATTTTCTATACAATGCTCCAAAAAAAAGTGGACAAGATTGCTAAACATAGGCTCAATTTGTGAATTTGTCTTCAGAGGCAAATTTGCACTGACTGTTAAGGCCCGATAAAGAGCATGTATTGTTCTTCGGTCTCTAGCTGGTACAGAAAAATAATGAGTTGGGATAATTTTCCCACCACGAGTTTTTAACCTGTTTGCTAATTGGGTTGCCGCAGTTGTTTTACCGCAGCGTGCCTCCCCTCGAATGATGCCGCCGGTAACGCCTGTCCATAGCCAGCCATCAAGAACATTTTTTAAACGTCTCATAGGTGGCGTATTTATTAAAAACTCATAAGGATTAAAGATTGGATGTTCATAATAATCGAATTTATCATGCATATTCTATTACCCCCGGCGGTTGGCCTTTAGAGGGGACCAACTATAGTCATTTTTTTCAGATGCAGAATTTATGGCCTTACTAAGCTTTGGATCTCCTGATAGCGTTAAAGGACCATCTTGCTCTCTCGTAAACTCATCGTAGACACGAATAATTTCTAGTGCTCCTTTTTCTTGGCCTTTATGGTCAAGTAAATAACGAAAGTGAGCTGTCAATGGGTCGTTACCATGGTAGGCATGCCCTCTGATAAGGCTATTGATCCTCTGCCGCGTAGCAATACTGTGGCGAAAACGCAGCCATGACTTAGGAGCAGCGATCACACCGAAATCTTTCCCATTGAGGGACCATGCCCGTAACCATCGGATATCACGACGATCAAACTCCACTATGATTCGTGAATTGTGGCAAACCGCATCGATTAATCCCTCACCCTGATAACGCTGTCCCTCGAATACAATATGCGGCTTTCGATTTTCACCCTGTAACCATTTAAGCGATACAGTTTTACGACCGACAAAAGGCTTCCATCTGTTTCGCAGAGCAGCTGGCACAAAGCGAATATAGTGGTGTCGATAATGCGATTGATAGAGTTCTAGCGGAGAAGTACCTCCTAGATGCCCCTTAGGGGAAACATTATGTGCAGTTAGGACAATACTAAGCGCCTCCTCCAGCGTATGTAATGAAATAGGAGGCAATCGCTTACTATTTTTTTTCGATTGTCTAATAGGATCTTTAGGGTGAGACCCCGTAGTAGAGGAAAAGCGGTGTGATACCTTTCGACAAATTAAGTTAAAAACGTCCTCGATCCACCGGCGAGTTGTCGGCGAACCTCCTCTCCCCATACTTACGGTCGCTGCCTGCTGATCACATATCGCTTCCTGTACCGAGATAGCCAAATGGGCTAAGGCATTGTCCAACTGCACGGTTCCAAACGTGACAGGGAAATCATCTGGCAACCCTGACGGAAAGTAGGCTCCGGCATCGTATGATAAGCCAGGAGTTGTAAGTACCAATGGCTCCCATGGTCTTACGCAATTATCTAGCAGTTGCAGCATATCCTGCTGGTTTGGAGCACCACTTAGGGCTATATGGAACCCCAAGATACAGTCCGTATCTACATTTGTAGCAACTATGACTTGGACACGAGATAAGCGAAGCGGAATGAGCTCATCATTGAGCTCTAGGTATATTCCATTATGTAAATCGATACTGTGTTCATCTATTTGGGTTGTTCGCAGCGCTCTGTATATAGTCGATGGTGACGTCGTTGCGGATGGTACAACCGATTGACGTTGCGATTGCAACTCCTTAGACCGTTGGTGGAAGTAGCGCCTTACACTCTCGGCTGCCATATGACGAGTAGTGTATGGGTACTGATCTGTTGGGTGCCCAGCTTCCACAAGAAGCTGCTTGAAAGTACTATGAAAGGTCGATGGCGTTAAATTTTGTTTATAGTTGGTATCACGTAACTGGGCTAGCAGTGCTTTATCTAGCTCCTCCTTTAAGTTGGGTACTTCGCGGAGAAGTTTAGTAAAGACGTGTTGAGAGCCTGAAGGTCGGTCGAAGGTTGGTATTGGCTCTCTGCGCGTTCCACGATTTACTCTTTGATAAGGTATCAGGGCCTGTGTGAGCGGTGGATCTTCATCACCCTCACCAGCCAGACAGCGGTTCATCAGTTGTGTCACAAATGAGGCAGACAAAAGATAGGATTCTGCGATCTCATTAAACGGAATATGATTGAGCGCTTGGATTACAATGTCTCGGTTTCGAAGATAAGTTGAACGTTTGTTAGTCGCAACAACCGTGAGTTCAATAATGGGCCACTGCCCAAAGTCCCATAAGGTGGGCCGCTGTTCTAGTCGTTGTCGCCAGGTCAGGTACATGGACGAATCACGCAGTCATAGTCAAAAACAGCAGTAGTTAAATCTGTGCAGACCAATCCTCGATGCATCAAGCGGAGTAGAGCAATTTCATCAGAGTAAGTACGCTCTCGATCACCTGGATCAACGATTTCCCTCACTTCAAGCCCATCCTCTCTGTGATCCTGAAGCAGCCGCAGTAAACCTAATTCATTGGCGTGAGTGTTGATATCGCGAGCGGCAAATAGTGTGTGCACAATCTCAATCCAATTTTCTGCCTCCCTCTGCCGCGCGAGAATCGACTCATTGCTAATCACCTTAAATTCGATGTTGTGCAGCAAGAAATAGTGCTCTAGTGGCACTCGTAGGGAGTCATCAAAGATGCCTTTTGGTTTGATTTCTAAGACCTGACGGTGACCATTGGTCAGTACATAGCAATCGGGAGTGTAGTACCGCCCATGCACCCTCAATCGATAGGGCTGGGGGACGAAGCTTGTAACCTTGGGATCGCCTTCCAAGAGACCTGCGTGAAGGTACTCGGCGAATGAGTGAAATTCTGACTTTGCTGCTGGGTGCTTAAGTGCCCAAAACATTCGAAAGTCAAATGCTCGCTGCAGTTTTACTGGAGTATGACGTTGCCGTGGGACCAACGAGTCCGGCTGCAGGACAAAACGTGCTTGCTCGAAGCGTGGGTCAAAGAGCGGGCTGGACATCATCACTCTCTCGAGAGGGGTAGCAAATTCACGTATATATCATGATAGGCGTTAATAATTTGATTATAAGTGCACCATTTAAGGGTATTCTGGTGCATGCCTATTTACACTGTATTTGAAGTGTCTGGTGTGTTGAGTTAGCTGGATCAGTTCACATATAATGTGACCTAGTTTGCACCAGGATTCAGGATGAAATGGTACAAAACCTCCCTCCAGACAACGGATTTCCGAAACCACGCTCACGACGCCTCTTTCATCCATCTGAAGCTTCGAGTGTGGCTTTTCCGATCCAGTCCGTCCAAATCGATTGGGACCGCCTTATCGCCAAGCGCTCCGCTGTGCTTGAGACGATTGACACTATGCCGGTCTACCTTCTCAAGCCTGAGATCTTGCAACTACTCGATGCGGAAAAGCACCCGACTTACCGACTGATTTTCGATCTAATATGGACTACTGGTGCACGAATCTCCGAGATCCTTGCCCTTACACCCTGTAGTTTTGTGGGCGATGGCTACGATTTTGGGGTGATCCTCAAAACACTCAAGCAGCAGCCAGGTCGACCCAGTAAGGCCAGCCTGCAACGCTCCCCCAAACGGTACGTACCCATCGTGGACTGCACTCCCCGGGACCGCATTCTGAGTTATTTACACGCCCATCGCTTCCAAAAAAAACAGCGGATTTTTCCGATGTGTCGGCAGACAGTGAACCGGCATATTCATGCGTTGGTGGACAGAGTAGGGGGTGCACCCTTTGCCATTTCAGCTCACACGTTTCGGCATTCGTTTGCGATTCACCTATTACTGCACGGGCGGCCTCTGAAGTACGTGAGCCAGTTATTGGGGCATAAGTCGGTGGACAGTGCGGAGATCTATACCAACGTGCTCACCGTGGATGGAGCACATTTTTTAGATGGGGTAGATTTTCATTGAATGCTTGTTTTCGCCTTTCTTTACATCAAAGCCTAAAAACAAAGGGCTTTTTAGCAAGAAATTTTGATTTATTAGTAAAAGACTCTTTCCGAGAAAAAGGATATTTTAGTCTATGACTCAATCACCTGAACTAGCGGGAGGAGAAGGTTTTACCTTTGAAGGTTATGTAGCTGCATTCTACCTTTCTGCTTTGTTAGCTGAAGCATACGCCCGCGGTATTTCAGGCAGGATAGTCGTGGGGGTTTCCGTTCAACAACGTGATTTCGGTGAGCCACTTGATGATGTCATTGTTGATTTTGGAGATGTTGATGATAACAAAGCCCGCCTGAGCCTCCAGGTGAAGCGCTCTCTCACGATTAGTAGCGCGAAAACTAACACTGATTTTAAAGATATTATTCGCGACAGCTGGGCTACACTCACAAAATCTGACTTCCAATTAGGCTTAGATAGATACGGAGCAGCTGTCGGAACAATTAGTGCGGCAAAACAACGAGAACTAAATAGACTTTGCGAGTTAGCTAGAGAAAGCCAAGCAACAACTCATTTCGAGGCACGTTTTCTAGAGGAAGGAAATGCAAGTAAAGAACTTAAGTTAGTCAAAGCATGCCTTGTTGAGTTGCTTGAAGAAGTTAAAGGGAGCGCTTGTACCCCCGACGAGATCCACAAGTTTCTTGCCCACTTCGTATTGATCAAATTCGACTTTCTTCACGAGGGAGCAACGGACTCACCTGAAGCCATTAATTCAATAAAAGGTGCTCTTGCAGCGGAAGAATCTTACAAAGTCCCCTTAGTTTGGTCCGAACTGGTAAAGCTGGCTCGCGATTCTGCCGGTAAAGCTGGTCAGTTTGATCGTGCGAGACTAGTAAGACAGCTCTCTACAGCAGCCAGGCTTAGGGGGGCAAATTCAATGCGTCAAGATCTAGGCAAACTAACAGAGCTAGCAAAGAGTTATGTAAATTTTATCCCTGATGATGTCGGTGGCACAAAGCTTAGTCGCGACAAACTGATCAGCGAACTTGATGAAAGATGTCAAAGGGCACGAATTATCCAAGTTACAGGCTTACCAGGAAGCGGAAAATCAGTCTTGATTAGACGCTCGGTTGAACGAGCTATGGATAAAGGATCGATACTTTTCTTAAAGGCAGAACAACTGGAAGGAAGCAGTTGGCTCAGTTTTGCAAGCCACCATGGTCTATCCAATACATCCTTAGAGGCATTGCTAATTGAAATTGGAGCCTCAGGAACCCCCGTTCTTTTCATTGATGCTATTGATCGCGTTGATAAAGAGCGTCAGGGTATTGTCCTTGATCTTATCCGTACTATTAGACAGTCCGCTTTGCTTGACCAGTGGCACATCATTACCTCGCTAAGAGATAGCGGTATTGAGGTGCTGAGGAACTGGCTTGGCGAATACTTGGATGATCTAATCGTCGAGACTGTTAATGTCAATCAATTAACTGATGACGAGGCCGAATCGCTAGCGCAAGAAAAGCCACACTTGCGATCACTCTTATTTGGGACAGCTGAAGTACAAAGTGTTGTGAGAAGGCCTTTCTTTGCAAAGATATTGAATCAAAGCTATCAGGCTGATCCCCACAATCAATCTTTCACTCCTCAGTCGGAGGTTGATTTGATAGAGCACTGGTGGGAGCGTGGGGGGTACAATGAGCAAGGTCAAAATGCTCTAGAGCGTCAGCAACTACTTTTGGTTTTAGCTGGTCTTCGTGCCCGTCAATTGAGCAAACCTATTAAACTAAGCCAACTAACATCAGTACAACATATTGATAGGCTTAAATCTGATGGAGTGCTCCAGGATGCTCGTCAAGGAATATCGATGCATTTTTCGCATGATATTTTTTTTGAATGGGCTTTTTTTTATGTTCTTAGTGATAAAGGTGAGCAGTGGGTTGAGGAAATTAAAGCTTGTGGTGAGCCTCCTGCTGTTGCTCGGATTGTAGAATTGGTTTCTCAGTGGGAGTATGTGAGGGGAGAAAATTGGACTTCATATTTGGCTCTCACAATTGACTCAGAAATTAGATCACAATGGCAGCGAGCTTGGCTTGTGGGTCCACTTGGGAATTCAGGATTTGAAACAGATGAAGATCAATTTGAGACAGCAGTACTTGCCGACGAGTCAAACTTACTAAGAAAGGCGCTAGTCTGGTTTCAAGCTGAGAAAACATCTCCTAATAAAAATATTCTTAATGACTCACTGCCCTTACAGGAGCGTCAAAGATTCGCTGACCTACTCGGAGGGCCTTCAGATTTTTCAGCGTGGCGCCGTTTAATCGTTTTTATACTTAAGCGTATTTCAAAGATACCTCAGCGACTTTATCCAGAGGTTATCTCAATTTTTGAAGTTTGGCAGAACGTCTTTTCGGATTATGATAACCTAGTATCTAGAGCCTTACTGCAACAATGTGCGAATTGGCTGAGAGATCTAGATGAGATTGAATATGAAAAAATGCCTAGCAAAAAGCCATCTTCATGGAGTGAATTAACAAATTTAGGTGAATTCCGGAAATCCCTTATCAGATTGCTACTAAAATCATCGAAGATAAAATCTTGCTACTCAGAGGAGTATATACAACGCTATATAAAAGCAAGGCATACCCAGGATGATGAATTTGATCAAATAATTCGTTTTTCGCATGTTCTGGCACAATCAATACCAGAATCATTGGTTCAATTATCATTGAAATACTTGTGCCAGGAATTGCCGGACGATCAGATTGCAAGAGAAGAGCAAGAACAACACGACGAAATTAAATGGCGTGAATCCGTTTTAGCCAAGCCTTCAGCTGACCGGACTGAGGAGGAACAGCGATTTCTTGATTTCTCTTCTCCTATCCACCTCTCTAGTGGTTTTTCCCATCATGATTGGGAAAGATTATGTATTCGGGATGACTTTAAAAGCTTCTATCCACCATCACCCTTGCGCGAGCCATTTCTATCGCTCTTCAAATACTCTCCTGAACATGCTTTAAAGCTATTAAAATCTCTGTGTAATCATGCGATGAGTGCATGGAAACAGCTACATAATCATTCTTATGTTCGAGGTGGAACACCATTGCCTCTTAAGCTGTCTTTTCCCTGGGGGGTACAAGAATTTTGGGGGTCTGATCGTGAGTATCTTTGGTCTCGAGGCATATGGGCACCTGATGCAATCAGTTCTGGGTTTATGGCACTTGAAGAATGGTGTCTATCAGAGATAGAGAATGATCGACCATTAGATGAACTCATACAGAAGATTGTCGAGGGAAATGAAAGTATAGCGGTGCTAGGTGTCTCATCAATGTTAGCTGTTCATTCTCAGACCGTAACTGAAGTAACGCTTCAGCTGGTTAGTTCCCCGCGCGTTCTAATGGCAGATAAGAATCGATGGATGCAAGAGCACCAATCATCTGCCAATTTGATGGGGTTTCGTAACAAAAGTGATATAACACATGTTGATGCCATCAAAAAATCAAACTCACGGGATATTCGAAAAACGGACCTACGCTGGTTAGTTCAAAAAAGTATTGTTTCCAATGAGCCAATTAGTGAACATATCAAAGAGACTATCTTAGCCTTCAAAGATAGATTGCCCTTCCAATATGAAGAACATAAAAAGGATCAAGAGATCATCCGATCCTTAACTAATGATTCAGCTGAGCTGGTCGAGCTTGTAGATGTTAATAACTATCAAATCTGCAGAGTGGAAGGTGAGTCCGATAAGGTAATGGTTGTTCATGAAGGACCTTCATCAAAAACCCCTGAAAATATTGCAAAGATTACAGAGGCATCTGAATACCTCAAAATATCTAATCTTTGGATATGGGCGTCAAAGTTCTTTGAAGAGAAACAGCTTCGTAACTCTTTTTCAATAAAGGATGCTCTGATTACAGCACAAAGTGCTGACTCTGAAGATCTGTTTTCTAATTCATATAATCAATGTTCAGAAGAGTCTTTAGGTATGTGGAGGGGAGCAGTTGCAGCTACTGCGGCTCTTGTACTTAACTTTAAGGAAGATTGTTCTGAGAAAGATTTATCATGGGCACGCAATGTCTTGTCACGTGCTCTTCGGTTACCAGAAAGTCCTGATTCAGTGTGGTCTACATATTCAGTCATTCCATGGCATCCAGGTATCTTTGTGTCTAAAGGTTTAGGCACTGACTTGTATGATGGTACTGCTGAAGAGAATGCGACTGGCGATTTGATTAGTTTGATTGCTCATCCATTAGAAATTGTCTCATTAGCTGCTATTGAAGAGGCATGTAAGCTATGGTCAAAAAACCCCAAGCTTACGTGGGCTTCTTTACTATTGGCCTTCTCTATGTGCAAGTTACCTATGCATGGTCGAAGGGGGCAAGCTCAGACAGAATATAATCCTCAGCCGGCAATTGATATAGCTATTGAATTTTACAACTCGGGCAGTGGGTGGCCTATCTTTCAATTGCCTCCTGAGGCTTGGGTTAAAATTAACCCTGAAGACGAGCGATGTGTACGTAGAAATTACGATGAATGGGATACTTATGATGTTATTGATGAAAGTGAGTATTGGGTCGAGCCAGATGAATTCTGGAAATCACAGAGTGCTGCGAAGATACTTGATCTGATACCCTATGAGGAGATACTACAAAGCGAGGCAAAGGACTCTTTACTGGATTTTCTTGCTGGAGTTTTAGAATGGACTAATCAGAAAAATGCACCACATTGGATAAAATCAGGTAGACGCAACCGCGCTGCAACTGATCATTTACTGTGGACGCACGCCTTAGGGGCAAGACTTGGTATAGTTGCTGGGCTACTTTCTCTAAGTGATTTTCAGTCTCGATTCCTAGATCCCATTTTGAATTTAGAAGGTGATAATTGCTGGAGTATTCTTTCCTCTTTTTCCAACACTTATGTCTGCGCCTATATTTTTGATGCCAGGGACGTACCTAATGATGCAGTTGTCCTTCTCGATCTGATTCTTGTAAGGCTTTTGAAATCATCAGTATTTCGTCGGGATTCTTATCGCAGTGGAGAGCTGACTGGCTTTGATCAACCTAGACTGGTTGAGACAATGTTATTTGTCTCTGTAGAGAGAGCAGATTTGGCAGCTCGTTATGTAAACGGTGACTGGTCTGAAATTGAACGTATCATACCAATAATAGATAAGTTTATTCGTAATGCGGGTTGGGCTGCCTCAGTAATGTATCATTTTCTTACGTTATGTGAGCGAGCGAAAGATAATTACCCTGCAGAACCATTTGCTGACCAGGTGCTCAGTATTATTGGTGATGGGCCAGAAAAACTTAAGGGGTGGAACGGAACCTTTATAGCAGCAAGAATTGCCGAGTTGATTCAACATTTTTCACATCGTGACACTCCAATGAATCAAGAGTTGGCCCAGAAATTTTTAAAGATACTTGATATGCTAGTTGATATGGGAGATAGAAGGAGTGCAGCACTTCAGCTTAGTGAGGCCTTTCGAGAAATTCGATTAAGTTAACTTACATGAGCAGAGTAGTGCACAGCTATAATCGCTTTAAAGCATCTTCTAGAACTTCTTCTGGAGGTTCTTCATAGATTAATGTTGTTGATGGGTTCACATGCCCAGCAATTTTTTGAGCTATTTTGACTGATTTTTTCTGTTTATGAATCACATTGGTGATTAGCGATCGTCGGCCACTGTGTGAGCTGGCTTTTTCTATTCCAGCCCAATCACGCAGCATCAAAGCCATGTGCTCTTGGAGTGTATTAGGAGAGTAGGGGCCGCCTTTTTGGGTGATAAAAAGAGGGGAGGAGGGCTTTAGTCTTTCCCCTTTGCCGAGCCGTAAGTTCAAATACCTAATAAGAGCATTGCGGAGATCCTGATCAACCATGGGGAGATCTCGCGACTTCCCTTTATGGTGCTTAACTGGCGGGTAAAAGTTTTCAGGATTAACGTCAGCGCCAGATTTGGCTAAAACTTCAATTTGCCGAACCACTTTGTCAAAATTCTCAATATCGAAACTGATCGTTTTGCGTTGGTAGTGACTCTTGGAGCGCTTCATGGCATCTGCACCTTTAGTATAAGCTGCAGGTAGGCTCATCACTTCCAGCAGTTTGAACTCGGTGCCCGAAGGATTAAGCTTGGCAATTTCTTTCACTTGTAGGAGAGCAATTTCTTGAGCACGAAGCCCCAGCTTAAAGCTAACCTGCATGATGGCCGTGTTCTTTTCAGGGTGACGGTGGTCCTGGATCACCTGGAAGAGGTGACTTTGTTGTTCTCGTGTAGGGACGCGAGCTTGACCAGATTTGGGCATTAAAGACCTCGAAATAGGGGTGATAAATAATCCGTAATAATGATCTTTTAACGGATTATGGCAGGGTATCTAGCTAAAAAGCTAGATCTATAAGTGGCTATTCGAACGAAAGCCATAAGTGTACTTAGCTTATAGGCACTTTTTTGATCAGCTTCATCCACGTGAGGTCGCCGGTGCATTTCATAGGTAGATTCACTTATACACCTATTAGCACGGTTCTTTCGACTCACTTGCCCAAATGTTTTTCAGAATTGCGTGAGTAATTTGGTCTTAGGAAAAGGCTTTGATGCGCTCGAATGTTTGTATGCGAAAACACCTGGAATCCTGGAATCCTGGAATCCTGGAATCCTGGAATCCTGGAATCCTGGAATCCTGGAATCCTGTCACCTTAGAGCGCTGTAACCTTGGAACGCTATAACCCTGGAGCGTGGAAACTTAGAACACAGGAACACAAAATGGAGATTACTCGGTCGGAATTAGAGTAGATGGTCGCACGATTAAGTGTTTTAGTTGGAAATTAAGTGTTTTAGTTGGCAAAAATTAAGTACTTTAGTTGGACGTCCACACAGGAACACAAAATGAAAACGTCCAACGTCCAAAATTTCCAATAGTGTCTACTATTGGAAATAACGTATGATACAATTCCTCACACCATCTAAATTAATAATTTCGATTTTTCATTTTTTTAGTAACCAGGTTCTTTATGTCACAGCGCTTTGATGCGATGCCACTTTTTGATTCCTACCGTCCTTTTTACGCTCTTGATCGAGGAGAATTATTCTCAGAAGATGCTCCTGCAGTGAAAAACTTCGTACAGTCAATGACTCGTTCCGTGCCAGAGGCCATTACTGATTACCGACACGTAAAAGACTTTCTTTGGAGTAAATGTCGACGCTCAGAAGCAACTTTCAACGCGTTTAGGAGCGAATCTGAGCGTTTTTTGTTATGGGCCTGGTGTATTCACTGCAAGTCAATTGCCATGATGAAAAAGCGAGATATTGAGGCTTACATCGATTTTGTCGTCAACCCACCAAAAAGTTGGATTGGAACACAGATATGTCGAAGATTTTCGATCAATAATGGTTTAAAAGAGACTAACAAGGATTGGAGACCATTCGTAGCGAAGCTCAGTAAGGCTGAACGTAAAGAGTCTCTTAGGAGTGCTTCCGTTTCAGATATCAAACCAGATACTGGTGACTATGCTCTTGCGCAGAAGTCTTTGAGAGAAGTCTTCTCAAACCTGAGCGTGCTGTATAACCATTTGGTTGAAGAAGACTATGCATTCGGAAATGTAATTGCAGCCGTCAAAAAGGCATCCCCCCATCTAATTATCGATGTATCAAACGATTCAGTTAAACGTTTGTCTGCACTGCAGTGGGAGTATGTTCTGGAAAGTACTCGGGCCAAAGCTGATGAAGATCCGACCTGGGAGCGTCACCTTTTTATCATTGCCAGTATGAAGAGTCTTTATTTACGTGTTAGTGAATTGTCATGCCGGCCGAAATGGAACCCCAAAATGGGGGATTTTTACCGGGAGGAAGATGACTGGTGGTTTATTGTATTTGGAAAAGGCAACAAAAAGAGAAAGGTTAGCGTACCGGTTGATTTTTTAGACTATTTACGGAGATATCGTATTAGTCGTGGGCTGGACGGGCTACCAGCAGTTGGCGAGTCATCCCCCCTACTCCACCCAATTCGTAAACATAACCCAGGGCTACGAGCACGGACAATCGCGATATTAACTCAGGAAGCGTTTGACCTAGCCAGTGAAAAGATGGTTCAGGATGGCTTTGAAGATGATGCAAAAGTCCTCTTAGCCACTTCTACACATTGGCTTCGTCACACAGGTGCATCAATGGATGTAGAAAGTAGAGCTCTTAAGGACCTGTCGGCAGATCTGGGACATGGAAAGTTAAGTACTACTGATAAAGAATACGTCCATGCAGATGATAAAGAACGGGCTGCTTCTGGAAGAACGAGGCGAGTTTAAACTGATAGTGTATTACAATTAATAGCCTGCCATAACCTAAAGTGTAGTAGTTCAGACTTGATCTGACAGTTACCGGTTTTTCAGAAGGTGCTTTGTCAGGTCAAATTCAGTTTACGAGTTTTTCCTTCCAGATGCTTTTTCCATCTTCAAGTGTTGCCATCGGAGTGCGGCCACAACACTTTTTACCCTGATGGGTACGGTCATTATTGTAATATGTGAGCCATTCGTCCAGATCCTTTTGTAACTCTTCTATTGATCCATAGATCTTCCGGCGTAATGAAGGCTGGTAGAACTCTTGTAGAATGGTTTTATGGAAGCGCTCACAGATGCCGTTGGTTTGTGGATGCCT
>NZ_JBGMEK010000053.1:0-31017 GCF_041447265.1 Microbulbifer epialgicus | reverse complement strand
TCTGGAACTGTCAAACTATGCGTGCCTCCCCAGCAAAGCTGGGGGGTCTCCCATTTTTACTAGCTGACTTAAACCACTCATCCAAGTAGGCTACGATAAAATTCCCTATTCTAGCGAAGTGGAGTTAGAGGCCCAAGGATCAAGTCATTATCAATTCAGTTAAAGAGTACTATATATGAAGAAGATTTTAGTTTCAGGCTTTGAGCCATATGGACATACACCAATAAACCCCGCAGAATCTGTCATGCGTGTTCTCGACGGAACACGTATCGGGAGTTCAGAAGTTTGCGGTATCCTAGTTCCAAACAATTTTTTCGAAAGTATTGATGTCGTAACCGCCGCTATAGCAGAACTTCGCCCGGAGCTAGTGGTGATGTTGGGAGAGTATGCTGGCCGCGCGGTGGTAACCGTAGAACGAATTGCGCAAAATCTAAACGACTCCACTCGGTACAATTTAAAGGACAATCGTGGGGTAGAAATACAAGGCGAGCCCATCATACCTAGTGGCCCAGCAGCTTATCGCAGTACACTCCCCCTTAGAGCAATGGTCAAGGCGATGCGCGATGCAGGAGTGCCCGCAGATATCTCTGACACCGCCGCCACTTTTTGCTGTAATCACCTAATGTATGGCGTGTTACATTATATTGTCACTAATCAACTTGGCATGTGTGCCGGTTGGATACACCTCCCACAACTCCCCCAAGTGGCAGCATTAACTGAAAACCTCGGCAACCCGAGTATGTCCAGAGAGACGGCGGCACTTGGAGTTCATGCCGGTATAGAAGCAGCCCTGCTGCACCCTCAGGATGTTGACATTCCCATTCCATCCAGATTTCAAATATAGGGCTAACCTGTATTAGAAATATCTTATTATTTATAGTAGTAATACTAAATCATTTTCTAAAGGTTTCAACTTCTTTCAGTCAAATAGGTAAACGTGCTTTCAAATAATAATTGATGAGACTTTAATTTTTTTCATTCAAGATGTATTGATACTCCATTCAAATATAAATAAAACTCCAACCAATTAATATATCAGCCAATCGCAGTTTGCCCTACGGTACTAATCAGTACGAAGGCAATACGGCAAGGTTTCGAATATCGATTTACCCAATTATGAATCGTCGCCCGTTGAACCAGGACATCACCGTCTTTCAGATGAACAGCCTTCCCTTCCCCCAGCTCCATATCAATCTCGCCAGAAAGAACAATGGCGTAGTCAATACTATCGGTGCGATGAACACGCGGGGTCACCCCTGGACCAAATTCCACTACTTTAAAGACGGAACCTCCGGGAATCGTGGTCCCTACTTCGCGAGCCCCCTTATCAGTATTTCCATCATCCAGCTCTACAGGCAAATCGGTAGTCGTCCAGAGCTGCTGTTGGTGCATATGTGGACGCCAAGTGGATATGTGCTTTCCCTCGTCGTCCAAGACAACCACTGGCTTTCCTGTGCTGTCATGCCCCGTCACAATACGTCGTAAATTCAATCCCACATCCTTCTCCATCGGGAAATCAGGTTAAATATCATAGTAGAAGTAATTCGTCATCTGTTCAGGGAAACGATTAAGGTAATGTGCGACATACCAAAAAGAGGGAAGGAAAGAATACACTGCGCTCGGGACCGTATGAGGCATGGATGCCACACAGTGAGTCTCGAGTGCAGTGTAATCTTTCCTTCTGGCCCAGTAGTAGAAGTATCAGCAGATATATCAGACGCTGCTACCAATTTTTCCTACAATCAACTCATATCTGACGTGATTGAGCTGAACTATAACAATATTTCAACTTTAACACTTCTTTCCACCGTCATTCCAAATATCAAACACTCAAGTGATAATGAATAGAGCAAACACACTTAGCGCCAGGAATAACATAATAAAATTAGGGATTTCTTGTATTGAAGCCTTATTTCCATTGTGAGACCGAAGCACGCTTAAAGACTTTTTGAGAGACATACGAAAGGCCCAAAATGAGCACGAGAAAGGATCAACTTTTAAAAGAATCCCCATATCAGTATCGCTGGTGGGTCTTGGGAGGCCTTGGATTGGGATTGATGATTATCAATATAGATGTCACTGTGATCAATCTTGCGATTCCCACAATAGGCGAAAATTTTTCCGCAAAAATATATCAATTACAGTGGATCAACAATATCTACCTGATCGCCATGGGGGGATTGATTATCACCACCGGAAAGTTTGGAGATAGGTTTGGACATAAAACTACCTTATTGTTAGGTGTAACTATTTTTCTTGTCGGGTCAATAATTGCCAGTTTAGCGCCAAATCTAAGCACCATAATTGCTGGAAGATTCATACAAGGCGCAGGAATGGCAGCCTCATTCGGAATGATCTTTGTGCTAGCTGAAAGTCACTTTCCGAAATCTGAACGAGGGTTGGCAGTAGGGTTGCTGGTAATATTTACCGCTACAGCCCAATCTATAGGACCAATTCTGGGCGGATTTATTGTGACTCATCTAGGTTGGAGATGGGCCTTCTTAATCAATGTTCCCGTTTGCTTACTGTGTCTTACTATTCTGCAAATTTTCGCAAGGAAAGATGCTGGAAACAGAAATATTAGTATTCACTATCCATCAGGGTTTTTAATTCTAATCGCATACTTGCTAATACTACTTTCACTTAATGTCGAGCCTCACAAAGGGCTTTATAGCTATCAATTTATTCTGCCACTCATAATCTCCATAGTACTCTTGGCTTCCGTATTCCTCTGGCAGCGAGTGCTCCCCCAACCACTGATCAACCTGGATCTATTGCACAAAAAATTATTCCAGGGATTGCTTATCACCCGTGCATGTTTTCAAATGATATTTGGTTCTTTCTTATTCATTTTACCTCTATACCTGCAAAACATACTGGGTTACGAGGCATCCAAGGTTGGGATATTTATCTTAACTATGACAATCTTCCTCTGCATTTCATCCATTGTAACAGGTATATTTAATAATAAATTTAACCCGATCCCTCCTATTGTCATTGCACAATTCACTTGCCTAATTGGCGCTCTATCACTGACCCTAATGCCGGACAAACTATCCTGGTACTATTTAATAGTCGGCATGATTTTCATAGGAGTCACAGCCGGAATAATGTACTCATCGACTAATCTTGCAGCAGTGCAAAGTGCTCCCAAAATGGAAAAAGGTGCGGCTTACGGGCTATTCATCTCCAGTACTTATCTTTGGTATGCCTCTGGAATCGCAATAACAGGGATGATACTGAGCACAATCAGCGCCCGAACCTTCTTAATACTCTCCAGTGACATCATCTCTACTGTACAAAAGCCAAATACTTTGGAAATACTCCCCTTTATAACCGGGGCGCAACCCCTGGAAAAAATTACAAAACTCTTTCCCGACCCATCTAGGCATCCTCAACTCCTAGAGTGGGGACAAGCAGCATTTCATGCTGGATTTCATGCGCTAATGATTGGATTTCTTTGCTTATCCATAATTGGAATCCTTGCAAGTTTACTTTTCAAAAATACAACCCAGCTGCTTCACAAGGAAGAGCCATTTGAGTAGCCTCTCAATGACAAGTGAGTCCCGGTTCTCAAAGGCCCCTTTCTATGTAAGTGAGAGTCTATGTAAGTGAGAGAACCCCATATCGTCTTCATTCTCTATCCACTATAATCCTCTGCCATGTCAGAGTTACCAATTTATTCTATCCTCCCCGAATTACTACGCAGCCTGAGTGAGCGCAACAATGTGGTGCTGCAGGCTCCGCCAGGTGCAGGTAAAACCACCGCTGTCCCCTTGGCACTGCTCAATAGCGACTGGCTTAAAGGCAATATCCTCATGCTAGAGCCTCGCCGTCTGGCGGCCCGAACGGCGGCCGCACGTATGGCCGCTCTGCTTAATGAAGAACTAGGGGAAACCGTTGGCTACCAAGTACGCGGGGAGCGCAAAACCAGTGACCGGACCCGTATCCTGGTAGTAACCGAGGGTATCCTTACCCGCCTGTTACAGTCTGATCCAGAGTTAACCGGGACCAGCTTGGTTATTTTTGATGAATTCCACGAACGGAGCCTACAGACAGACCTGTCATTAGCACTATGTCTGCAGTCGCAGGAGTACCTGCGTGAAGATATCAAGCTATTGATTATGTCTGCCACCCTGGAAACAAAGGCTGTTTCTGCAATTCTGGGCAAGGCGCCAGTAGTAACGAGTGAAGGCCGCAGCTTTCCTGTCAACGTTGAATACCTTGATCGACAGCATGATCTAGTGGACAACCGTCAACTGCCCCAGCTAATGGCCCGCAAGATAGTGGAGTGCATACGAACCAATGACGGAAGCCTACTCGCATTCCTGCCCGGCGTGAGGGAAATCCGCCTGGTCGAAGCATTGCTACTTGAGCGCTTCTCTGGCGAGGATCATGCATTTAGCGATATTGTGATAGCACCACTCTATGGCGACCTATCCAGGGAACAGCAGGACCAGGCCATTACCCCAGCGAAGCCTGGCAAACGGAAGATAGTTCTGGCCACCAACGTTGCAGAAACCAGCCTGACGATCGAAGGGATTCGTATGGTCGTGGATTCCGGACTGATGCGCGAATCACGTTTTGATCCCAACAGCGGCATGAACCGCCTGGTAACTGGCCGTATATCCCAGGCCTCAGCCACCCAGCGTAGCGGTCGCGCAGGGCGCCTCAGCGCCGGGCACTGCCTGCGTCTATGGAGCGAGGGGCGCCAGCGCAGCTTAAGCATGAAAAACACCCCTGAGATACTGCGTAGCGATCTGGCGCCAGTGGCACTGGAACTGGCTCAATGGGGTGTGAGTGATGCAGCTGAACTTCAATGGCTTGACCTACCACCCCCAGGTCCCATGGCACAAGCCCAGGAACTACTGCAGCAACTTGGCGCGCTGGATGATGAACTGCGCATCACCCGCCACGGCAGTGCCATGCTATCTCTCGGCTGCCACCCCCGCCTTGCCCATATGATGATTCGCAGCCTCGATTGGGGAGTCCAGCAGCAAGCTTGCCTGCTGGCAGCGCTCTTAGCGGAGCGCGATATTTTTCGCGGAGAGGCCCGCTGGGATAGAGATATTAGTAAACGCATAATGGTTTTACAGGACCAAGCGAAGGGCCGTGAGATAGATCACAACGCCTTAAAAAGAATTCGCCAACAATCCAAGGTTTGGCTATCACAACTGGAAAGGCTTACTCCTCGCCACTCAAGGGACAGTACAAATCTTGATCAGGCCGACTATATTGGCGCCATTTTGGGGCTGGCCTATCCAGACAGAATTGCAAAGAACCGCCACGACAATGGAAGGCGCTTTCTTTTATCCAGCGGACGCGGTGCACACTTCTCCCATGACGACCCCCTTGCCCTCTGCGACTATTTGGTAATCGCCGAGTTGGATGGCGGGGGCCGTGACGCACAGATCCAACTGGCCGCCCCCATTTCAGAAAGCGCCTTGCATAGCTGTTTTGATGATTTAGTGAAGCGGCAGACAAGAGTTCGTTGGGATGAGTCTGCCGGTCGAGCAGAAGCCCTCAGCCTTGTCACCCTCGGTAGATTGGTACTGCAACAGCAGGGGGCCAAAGACATCCCAGTTGAACTGCTGAGCCGCGCCCTGTTAGATGCCATCCGCCAAAAAGGGCTTGCGGTGCTGCCCTGGAGCCCCGATGCTCGGCAGCTGCGCAACCGGGTGGAATTTCTGCGCGACTGCGAAGAAGCCCATAACTTGTTGACCCAGACCACTCTACCTGACTGGAGTGACGCCTCCCTGCTAGCGAGCCTGGAAGAATGGCTACTGCCACACATTCAAAGCTGCAACAAGTTAGAACAACTGAAGCAGCTGAATCTTCTGAAAATACTGCAAGGGCAGTTGAATTGGCCGCAACAGCAGCTGATTGATGAGCTGGCGCCCAGTCACTACAATGTGCCCAGCGGATCTCGGATTCAGATCAACTACGAGGAATCCCCTCCGGTGCTGGCTGTGCGCCTGCAGGAATTATTTGGTCTGGCACAGACACCAACGATCCTGCGCGGGCGCTATACGCTGATGATTCACTTATTGTCTCCCGCTCGTCGACCGGTACAAATCACTCGTGACCTCGCCAACTTCTGGGCCAATACTTACCAAGAAGTAAAGAAAGAGTTGCGTATCAAGTACCAGAAACACTATTGGCCGGATGATCCACTCACAGCAGCAGCCACCAATAAAACCCGTAAAAGCATGAATATGCGATAGCGCCTCCACGGCTGCCATCGTTAAGCAGGGATTCAGGTTGGGCCGGCTACTTTCCGGTCTCTGACGCTATGGTAGTGTTGCAGATTCGCCAAGAGTGGAACCTGGTACAAAGTGAATATCAGTAGGAGAAGCCCCGGCAAGTTTATGATACCCGAACGGAACTTAACTGATATTTACCTGCCAACAAATGAAAAACTGGCAAGGACTCCTTGCCCAATCCACAACCGTGCCAGGAGAAAAGCTTTGCAACGGACGCTTTCATTCCTTTTTACCCCGCTGCTACTGCTCGGCTGTAGCTTTGATGACCTTCCCGACTTCCTGATCCCTGTGAAGGTGGATTACGATCAGGAGATGCGCTATCTGGTAGAAGATATCAGCAACTACGCCAAGGGGATCAACCGCCACTTTATTATTGTTCCGCAAAACGGCATCGAACTGATTACCACCACAACCACCACAACAGGCACAGTGGATAATGCTTATGTGAACTCTGCCACCGGTATTGCTCAGGAATCGGTTTTCTTTGGCCAGGATGGCGTAGACCAACCCACCAGCCCTTCGGAAACAAAACGCTTACAGACCTATCTCAACCTGGCCAAAGATAAAAGCAACGTAATCCTTGTGACCGATTTTGCCAACACTAATAACAACATTGATAAATCCTACAAGGATAACAAGGATGCCGGCTATATTTCCTTTGCTGCCGACCAGATGGCCCTAAATACAATTCCGCCCTACCCACCCGAGCCATTCAATGTTAACAGCCGCAATGTGGATGAGCTGTACGAAGCACACAACTTTCTCAACCTGACTAATCCAGACATGTATTCCACCCCACAAGAATTTGTCGATAAACTGAGCGAAACTGATTACGACCTGCTAATCATCGACTTCTTCTTCAAACGTGAACCCTACACTGAAGCCCAGATCAAACAACTCAAGGTGAAAAGCAATGGCGCACGCAGGCTGTTAATGGCCTATGTAAACATCGGTGAGGCGCAGGAAAACCGCTATTATTGGCAGTCCTTTTGGTACACCAACCCACCTGACTGGCTACTGGGGCCAGTACCAGGAGAGACTGGCAACTACTACGTGGAATACTGGAAGAAAGGCTGGCAGGACATTATTTATGGAAATAATGAATCCTATATTTTCAAGATTGTCGATGCAGGCTTCGATGGGGCCTATATGGACGGAATCGACGTGTTTGAGTATTTCGACTCTATGGAAACAACAGACGCAGAGCTCGAAGGAGCCTCTGAATAATTCCTTGTATGCACGGCAACCAGTCTGGCATATCAACCTGACTGGCTGCCAATCGGTAATAAGTTAAGCCGGCTGGGCATCCTTGTATTGGGTCACGTATTGGGAAAGACGCCCAGACATCTCTTCTGCCAGTTGCTGTAAAGCATTGAGTGGACGAATCATCACCTCAAACTCCACAATCTTGCCACTCTCATCAAAACGAATGATATCCAGGCCCTTGAGACTTTTATCGCCAATGGAGGCTTTAAACTCCAGGGCCAGATCACGGCCGGAATCTGTAGTAAAGCTGCGATCGTACTCGAAGCTTTCAAACACCTCCATTACCGTATTGAGGATCAAACAAACTGCCGCAGCACTGTGATAGGGCTTAAAGAATGCGGGAGAGCGAAATACTGCATCCTCTGCAACAATGGAAGGCAGTCGACTCAGATCCCGCGCTGCCACCATTTCATGCCAAAGGGCAATAGAATCCCTTATCGGGTTATTGGAATTGTTCATTGAATATCTCCCATTCAAGCACATGCTTGTGTAAAAATTCCCGGCCATCGGTACAACCGAGCTCATAGGTTTTTTGCGCGAGTTCAGGGTTTGTGTAATCCCAAACACTAATAAATGGTGGCAATGAAGGCTGTACATAGGTCCATAGTTGCTCCCCCTGGCGTCGTGTAAACCGATCCGGGTAGCGTGGGTAGCGGCGGCTCAACAGAATCAACACCCTGCCGGGCGCCTTATCCAATCCTGCCACTGGGATATTATCCACTACCCCGCCATCCAAGACCGCGGCACCACGTAAGCGCAATCGCGGGGTGAAGGGCGGCGTACAGGAAGAGCAGAGAATCAGCTCTGCCAACTCTTCCACACTGACGCAATCTTGGGCACGATAAAAATTCTGTTGATACCCAAGCCTAAGGGCTACTTTGGGATGCAAACTGCGCAGTAAGTGCTTGTCGGTATAATAAGCCAGAGCCCCTATCCCTAATGCCAAACCCCCAGAAAGGAAGCGCGGCGGGTGGGTAACGGCTATACGTAATTCCGCCGCTGTGCTCAAACTATCCAGGCCACCGCGAAATAGCTCCCACATAGCATTGCGATAAATCCCATACTGGGGAAAGACCGATTCCTTTTTAAACAAGTTACTCCAGTAGGCATTCTTGTTGTTGGCAGTAAATGCCGACCTAAAGTGTTCCCGCGCCTCCTCGGTCCGCCCCATCAGAATCAGGCTCGCCATTAACCCGCCGGCAGAAACCGCAGTAACAGCCCTGGGGGCTAGACCAACCTCCCCCGCAACCGATTCCCAAAAGCCAATCTGCCAGGTACAACGTCCGCCTCCACCGGCAAAAACCACCTGATCAAACATATATCCCTTTCCCTTTTCTCCAAGCAGGTAACTCGCTTTGAAGCTCTGGTTCACTCACTTTAATTGACGGGCAACTTTAAATGGATAACCATATGCAACTAATTGCATAAGCTAATTGAATCACCCGCTTAGCGCAACCAGCGGGCCTGCCCGATGTGCTCAATCATGCTGGGCTTTTATGACAACTGGTTATCAGGGAACCAGAGAAGTCAGCCACCAAATTCAAATCGTAGAGCCTTTTTCTCCATCAGCTCAGACAGAAACGCCCTGCCATCGGCCCGACCAATATTGAGCGTAGCGGTGACCGCCTCCGGATTTGTGAAGTCCCATACCTTGATCGGCAGGACCCGCGATGGCTGAACATAAGTCCAAAGCTGCGCTCCTTGACGCTGAGTAAAGCAATCTGGATATCCCGAAAACCGATTTGTCAGGAGTATCAGCACCCTGCCAGCAGCCGCATCCAGCCCAGCAACCGGAACATTGTCCACTACTCCGCCATCCAGAATTTCGGCGCCATTTAACTCTAATCGCGGTGTAAAAGGGGGGGTGCAGGATGAGCTCAGAATCAAATGCTCCAGCTCATCCATATTGGAGCAATCCTGGGCGCGATAAAAAGACTGGCGAAAGCCCAGCTTTGTTGCCGTGGTTGAATGCAGACTGCGTGGAAAGCCTTTATCCGTGTAATAGATGACCGCTCCAAATGTGAGTGCCAAGGGGCCGAACATCCAAGCTGGCGGGTGAGTTACCGCAAGGCGCAGTTCAGCCGCTGCCTGAAGTTCCTGCAAGCCATTACCAAATAATTCCTGAATGCCATCGCGGCAAATGGCATACTGAGGAAACACCGCCTCATCCCGAAACAAATTCCGCCAATAAACATTTCTGCGGTTATCAGTGAAAACAGAGCGGACATAACGCACCGCATCCTGCCCCCGCCCAATCAGGAGCAAGCCCGCAACCAAACCACCGGCCGAGACTGCACTAACCACTCGGGGAGACATCTGAACTTCATTGGCAACCGATTCCCAGAAGCCAATCTGCCAGATACAGCGTCCGCCTCCGCCGGCGAATACCACTTGATCAAACATTGATGACTTTCCTTTTCACTCCCAAATAACTCTTCCTGAGTTAGCTTTCACCATTTGGTCCTGCACAGTTACATGTAAAGAACCCGTTCCAACCACCTGGGCGCATTCTGTGATTTGCCTGCAGGCTACTCTCCAGGATCAAATACACTGATCCCTTCCGCTGAGAGCTCCTCTAGAAAGGCCCGGCCATCGGCAAGACCAATCTCCAAAGTACTCAACAAAATCTGCGGATCACTGAAATTCCACACGCCTATGGGTAGCCTGCGCGATGGTTGCACGTAAGTCCGAAGCTGGTCGCCTTTTCGTAAACTGAAACAGCGCGGGTATCCTGGAAAACACCCAGTATCCAAAACCAAAACACGGCCATTACTACTATCCAGCCCAGCAACTGGAGCCCTGCCCACTGCGCCGCCATCCAGCACGTCCTTACCATTAAGGTACAGCCTGGGGGAAAATGGAGGGTTACAACAGGAGCTTAAAAACAGGTGCTCCAACTCAGAAATATTTTTGCAGTCCCTGGCACGATAAAAAACTTGGCGAAAACCAAGGCGAAAGGCAAATGTTGGATGCAGGCTGGATATCAGACGCTTATCAATATGATAAGTGGCAACTCCGGTAGCCAGCGCAAGTGAGGGCGGTAGCCAGGTAGGAGGGTGTATGACGCCGACTCGCAAATCTGCAGAAGCCCGCAAGCGATCGAAGCCGCGGCAAAATAAATCATGTACTCCCTTCTTATAGATGGCAAAGTGTGGAAATACCGGCTCTTGCCGAATCAGGTTCTTCCAGATGATATTTCCAGGGTTTTCAAGACAAGCTCTATGAAAATAATCTACAGCTTCTTCACACCTCTCCATCAGCATAACACCCGCCACCATTGCTCCAGCAGAAGCCGCACAAACTACACTAGGGGTTAGGCGGATCTCTTGGCGGACCGCCAATATAAAACCCAATTGCCAGATGCATCGCCCCCCTCCTCCACCAAAAACCATCTGCTCGAACATCACTTTCCCCGTACATCGGCATAGTATCCCTGACTCGCGAAAATATTTTGTAAGAACTTCCGGCCATCCTGGCGACCGATCTCACAGGCTTTCCTCAAGCCTTCAGGGTTAGTAAAGTCCCAAACACTAATGGGGGGGCGCTTGGAGGGTTGGATGTAGGTCCAGAGTTGCTCGCCCCTACGCCGGGTAAACCAATCGGCACAACCTGGGTAACGGCGTGTCAGCAGAATCAGTACCCGGCCTTCTCCCGGGTCGACTCCCCCGACTGGGACATTGTCCACCACCCCGCCATCCAGTGCTTCCCTACCATGCAAACGCAGCCGCGGAGTAAAGGGAGGTGTGCAGGAGGAGCTCAGAATCAAGTGTTCAAAGTCGGCAACATCGACGCAATCCTGAGCGCGATAGAAATCCTGGTGATATCCCAGACGCCGCGCCACTACAGGATGAAGACTGCGGAGTAAGTATTTGTTGGAGTAGTAAATTGCCCCGCCTACGGCCAGCGCCAAAGTAACCGGTAGCCACCGCGGTGGACGGGACACAGCAACTCTCAGTTCCGCCGCTGATTGCAGGCGCTGGAAGCGCCCTGAAAACAGAGCCCTGATCCCCTTCTGGTAGATAGCGTAATGCGGGAAAACCGGCTCCTCTTTAAACAAGTTACGCCAATGGATATTCCTCGCGTTAGCATTAAAGACGGAGGCAAAATAGTCCACCGCCGCAGAGGCTTTACCGATCATGATCAGACCGGCGATCAGTGCGCCTGCGGATACGCCACTCACCACCTTCGGGCGCAACTGGATCTCACCGGCAACAGATTCCCAAAACCCGATCTGCCAGGTACAACGCCCACCACCACCGGCAAATACCACTTGATCAAACATCTTTCCAGGTCCCACTCACAGCAACCCCCATCAGCACTGCTCCCCAGCCAACAACATTGCCAGGAATGCTTGTCCATCTGCCCGCCCCGCATTAAACACCCTGTATATGGCCTGGGGATTGGCAAAATCCCACACTTTAATCGGCAGTGGCTGCGAGGGCTGCACATAGGTCCACAGCTGTTCTCCTTTGCGACGGGTGAAACACTTGGGGTATTGAGGGTAATCGCGGGTGAGCAGGATCAGAACACGCCCCGGCGCAGGGTCCAGGCCCCCAACGGGAACACTATCCACCACTCCGCCATCAAGGATTTCCACCCCCCCATGTTGCTGCCTAGGGGTTAATGGAGGCGTACAGGATGAGGTTAAGATCAGCCGCTCCAGCTCTAATTCATCTGCGCAGTGGTGCGCTGAATAGAAAGATTGGCGATAGCCGAAGCGTCGGGCAATATTGGGGTGCAAACTGCGAGAGATGTAAGTATCGGTATAATCAATCCCCATACCAAGAAGCAGTGCGAGAGGGCCTGATAGCCATTCAGGTGAGTAGGCTATTGCGACGCGCAATTCCGCTGTAGAGCGCAGTTGCTCAAGCCCGCCTGCAAAGAGTTTGCGCATGCTGCGGCGGTAGATATGGTGGTGGGGAAATATCGGCTCACTCTTGAATAAGTTCTGCCAGTGAATATTCCTGCCATTGGCACTGAACGCGGATGCGAAATGATCCACGGCCTCTAAGGATTTCCCCATGAGAATCAGGCTCGATACCAAGGCCCCGGCGGATACAGCACTGACCACCTTGGGAGACAGTTGGATTTCACTTGCCACGGAATCCCAGAAACCAATTTGCCAGGTACAACGCACACCGCCACCGGCAAATACGACCTGGTCGAACATAAGCTTCCCTGCGTCATCAATCTGGCAATACTATCCTGGCGCACTCGACTCCAACACAAAAGAGAGCCGCCAATCCAACAACAGAAAAAGATAGAGTTATTCAAATATACACAGGGGAACGCAGAGCAGCCCCCTGGCTTTCGCCGTATTAAACACAAGAAGAGAAGTAATAATAGAAACAAAAAAAACGGCCACCAAGGGCCGTTATTCATAGAGTTATTGACATAGAGTCATCAATAGTAAGCTTGGGATTTGTCGGTGTGATCGGTAATATCCTTCACTCCCGCCAACTCAGGAATCTTTTCTTTCAGGGTCTTTTCGACGCCCTCTTTCAAGGTCATATCCACCATACCGCAACCTTGGCAACCGCCGCCAAACTTCAATACAGCAAACATATCTTCAGTAACCTCAACCAAGCTTACCTGGCCACCATGTGCCGCTAATCCGGGATTTACTTCGTTATAAAGCACGTAGTTGATGCGGTCTTCAATCGGGCTGTCATCAGTAATCTTGGGCATGCGTGAGTTTGGCGCACGGATAGTGAGCTGCCCGCCCATTTTGTCCGAGGAGTAATCCACGCGCGCTTCATCCAGGTACGGGACGCTACGGCCCTCAAAGTACGCTTTGAGGCCATTCATCTCCAGCATCACATCTTCTGCCTCTTCCTCGCCGGGGCGACAGTAGGCAATACAGGTCTCTGCGTTTGGGGTACCGGGGTTTGAGACAAACATGCGAATGGCAATCCCTTCACAGTCCTGCTTGGCAAGCAGTTCTTTCAGGTATTCCTGGGCGGATTCGGTAATGGTCACATTCAATTCTGACATAAGCCTTCTCAAATAACCGAGCTTCTTTGTCGGGTATTTTACTCTCTGAAGCGCCCAAGTGAAACCGGCATGTTTGCAAAGAGGGGGGCAATCACGCATCAAGTCCCCCCAGTTGACCTTCAAACCGGGATAAGCCCCATCAGGGTTTGCGCAGTTTCTTCCGATGACGCGGGGTTCTGGCCGGTCACCAACTTGCCGTCCACTACTACATAAGGTGCCCAGTCCTCTTTTTTGGAGTAGTTGCCCCCCTTTTGCTTGAGCATATCCTCCACCAGGAAAGGCACGACATCTACCAGTTCCACTGCAGCCTCCTCGCCATTGGTGAACCCGGTGACACTCTTGCCTGAAACCAGGGGTTTGCCATCCTTGCGCAAGGTGTGTCGAAATATCCCAGGGGCGTGACAGACCGCACCTATTGGCTTATCGGCGGCGAAGAAGTTTTCAATCAGGGATATTGATTTCTTATCCTCCGCCAAGTCCCACAAAGGACCGTGGCCCCCGGGGTAAAAAACCGCATCAAAGTCTGATTCCTTCATATCGGCAAGCTTCGCGGTAGTCGCCAGCACCTGCTGAGCATCCGGGTCCTGGTGGAACCGCTTAGTCGCTTCTGTCTGGAAGTCCGGCTCATCACTTTTGGGGTCTAGCGGGGGCCGCCCGCCTTTGGGAGATGCCAAAGTCACTTCCGCACCGGCGTCCTTAAAAATGTAATAAGGCGCGGCAAACTCTTCCAACCAAAAGCCTGTCTTTTTACCGGTATTGCCCAATTGATCGTGTGAAGTCAAAACCATCAGTATTTTCATCAATAATCTCCTTCAGGATGTTTTGCCAATGATTGGTGTTCTCGATTTTGAACGCCCGGACACGCCTACAAACTGCTTCTCTCCGGCGAACCATTGGTTGGCTGCTCCGCGCTTGGTACTTACCAGCTAACCGTCCAGCTCGTGCAGAATCAGAGCATAGGCCCTACCAAAAACCATGATCTGAATAAATGAACCCAGTGCCACCAAAATGAGCATAGCCGTGTCAGTGACCAAGCGAGAAACTCATCCCTGTGTAAGGTTTAATCCACCAGCATCGACTATTTATTCAATTCCCGTAGGACCCAAGAGCACTATGCAGAGATGAAGTTGTTGCCTTCTCTTTTATTTCCATAAGAGGCAAAACTATAGATATAAATTGCTCAACTTTAGTGAAAGATTGCCGGTTATTGTGGGAGTTGCCTGTTTCAGTATGAAGTTGGCCCCTTCCGGTTAGCGGTCCTGTGCTAAGATTGACGCCTTTCCCGCCATCGACAATATAAGGATTAGTAAATGTCCCTGCAGTCCCGACATCAACGCCTGGAGCAACTGAGCGCTGCACTCACTCAGCGTATCCTGATTCTGGACGGCGCTATGGGAACCATGATCCAGCGGGAGAAACTTGAGGAAGCAGATTATCGGGGCACGCGCTTTGCCGATTTCCACCGCGACCTCAAAGGCAATAACGACCTGTTAAGCCTCACCCGCCCAAAGCTGATTGAGCAGATCCACCGGGAATACCTGGTAGCCGGTGCCGATATCATCGAAACTAATACGTTTAACGCAACCCAGTTATCCCAGTCCGACTACGATTTGGAAGACTTGGTAGAGGAGCTCAATCACACCTCCGCAGAAGTCGCCCGCCGCGCGGCAGATGCCCTATCTACTCCAGAACGGCCCCGCTGGGTGGCAGGGGTCATAGGCCCCACCTCCCGTACTGCCAGTATCTCGCCGGATGTGAATGATCCCGGCGCACGCAACGTCACTTTCGATGAGCTGGTCCAAAATTACCTGCAGGCTGGGCGTGCCCTAATTGAAGGCGGAAGTGACCTAATCCTCATCGAAACCATTTTCGATACCCTCAATGCCAAGGCAGCCATCTTCGCCATACAGCGGCTATTTGAGGAGCTGGGTTTCGAATTGCCAATTATGATATCCGGCACCATTACCGATGCTTCCGGCCGTACACTTTCCGGCCAGACGACGGAAGCGTTTTACTATTCCGTTGCCCACGCCAAACCGATCTCCGTAGGCCTCAACTGTGCCTTGGGCGCCACTGAATTGCGCCCTTATATAGAAGCACTCTCTGGCGCCTGTGCCTCTTATGTCTCCGCACACCCCAATGCAGGCTTGCCCAATGAGTTTGGCGAATACGACGAAACCCCGGAGCAAACTGCCGCGATAGTCGCAGAGTTTGCCCGCAGCGGCTTTCTAAATATTCTCGGCGGTTGCTGTGGCACAACACCAGACCATATCAGCGCGATTGCCGAGGCAGTAGCCGATATCGCTCCGCGCCAGTTACCGGAAATCAAACCGGCCCTGCGCTTATCCGGCTTGGAGCCCTTTGTTGCCGATAAAGCTGCCCTCTTTGTCAATGTGGGCGAGCGCTGTAACGTCACAGGTTCCGCCCGCTTTAAGCGCCTGATCCTGGAGGAGGATTACGACACAGCCCTGCAAGTGGCGGCTGCCCAGGTAGAAGATGGCGCACAGGTAATTGACTTCAATATGGATGAGGCGATGCTCGACGCATTCGCCGCCATGCGTCGCTTTCTCAACCTAGCCGCCACCGAGCCGGATATCGCCAAGGTGCCGTTTATGGTGGACTCCTCCAAATGGGAGGTGATCGAAGCCGGCCTGCAATGCATCCAGGGCAAACCCATCGTGAACTCCATCAGTCTCAAGGAGGGCAAAGAGGAATTTATCGAGAAGGCCCAACTGTGCCTGCGCTACGGTGCGGCTGTGGTAGTGATGGCTTTTGATGAAGATGGCCAGGCAGATACCTTCGAGCGCAAGATCGAAATCTGTAAACGCAGCTACGATGTGCTGGTAGATGAGGTTGGTTTCGATCCCACCGATATTATTTTTGACCCGAATATTTTCGCCGTCGCCACCGGCATTGAGGAACACAACAATTACGCGGTGGACTTTATCGAAGCCTGCCGCTGGATTCGTGCGAACCTGCCCGGCGCCCAGATCAGTGGCGGCGTCTCCAACGTTTCCTTCTCCTTCCGGGGCAACAACCCGGTACGTGAGGCCATCCACTCGGTATTCCTGTTCCATGCCATTAAAGCTGGCCTAAATATGGGTATCGTCAACGCCGGCCAGCTGGCGGTTTACGACGAACTCCCAGAGGAACTGCGAGAAAAAGTCGAGGACGTAATTCTCAACCGCAGCCCGGATGCCACTGAAGCCCTGCTGGAGATAGCCCCCAAATACCAGGGAGATGGCGGCGGTGCCGCGCGCAAAGAGGACCTGAGCTGGCGCCAATTGCCCGTCAATGAGCGCTTGGCACACTCCCTAGTCAAGGGCATAAACAACTATATCGAGGAAGACACTGAAGAGGCCCGTGCCTGCTCCTCCCGCCCACTGGACGTGATTGAAGGGCCGCTAATGGACGGTATGAATATCGTCGGCGACCTGTTTGGTGAAGGAAAAATGTTCTTACCCCAGGTTGTGAAGTCAGCCCGGGTGATGAAACAGGCCGTAGCCTATTTACAGCCATTTATTGAAGCGGAAAAAACCGAGGATAGTCGCTCCAATGGCCGCATCCTGATGGCCACCGTAAAAGGCGATGTGCACGATATCGGCAAGAATATAGTGGGCGTGGTACTGGCCTGCAACAATTACGAAGTGATCGACCTCGGCGTGATGGTGCCTGCAGAAACCATACTGCAAACCGCACGGGAAAAAGAATGTGACATTATCGGCCTGTCCGGCCTGATCACCCCCTCGCTGGATGAAATGGTTCACGTAGCTGCCGAGATGGAGCGCCAGGGGTTTGATATACCGCTGCTGATCGGTGGCGCCACCACCTCCAAAGCCCATACCGCCGTAAAAATTGACCCTCAGTTCCACCGCAACCAAGTGGTGTATGTGGCCGACGCATCCCGCGCCGTAGGTGTAGCCAGCAATCTGATTTCCGATGAGCTGCGCCCGACATATGTAGAAAAAATCCAGGCCGAATACGAGAAGGTCCGCATCCGCACTGCCAACCGCAAACGCAATGACACCCGTCTGACCTACGAAGAAGCGCGGGACACTGCACCGGAATTTGACTGGAAAAACTACCAGCCAGTGCGCCCCAACAAGCTGGGCCTTACCGTGATCGACAACTTCCCCCTGGATAATCTGCTCGACACCATAGACTGGACCCCCTTCTTTATCTCCTGGGATTTGGCGGGTAAATTTCCAGCAATTTTGGAAGATGAAATCGTAGGGGAAGCCGCCACTGATCTCTACAAGCATGCCCAACGTATGCTGCAAGAGATTATCGACAAAAAACTGCTACGTGCTCGTGCCGTGTTCGGCCTCTGGCCTGCCAACAGCGTCGGTGACGATATCATCGTCTACAAGGACGAGGACCGCACTGAGGAATTGGCTCGCCTGCATCAAATGCGCCAACAAGTACAGAAGCGCGGTGGCGACGGCCTGTGCCGCTCTTTGGCAGACTTCGTTGCCCCACTGGCATCCGGCCAAATTGATTATGTAGGCGGCTTTGCAGTGACCACGGGTATCGGCGCCGACGAGCTGGCCAAGCGCTTTGAAGCCAAACACGACGATTACAGCGCTATCATGGTAAAAGCCCTGGCGGACCGCATGGCTGAATCCTTTGCTGAGACACTGCACCGTTTGGTGCGTAAAGAGTACTGGGGCTATGCGGCAGACGAGAAGCTCAGCAACGAGGAACTGATCAAGGAAGCCTACCAGGGCATCCGTCCCGCCCCCGGCTACCCGGCCTGCCCGGATCATTCAGAAAAAGCCACCCTGTTCAAACTGCTGCAAGCGGAGCAAAATGCAGGGGTCAGCCTCACCGAACACTTTGCCATGATGCCTGCGGCTGCCGTGAGTGGTTGGTATTTCGCCCACCCACAGGCAAAGTACTTTAATGTCGGCAAAATTGGCAGGGACCAACTGCAAAATCTGGCCGAGCGAAAAGGTGTCAGCGAACTGGAACTGGAACGCTGGCTGCGCCCTAATCTCGAGGAGTAAGCCTATGCAGAAAAATCATAACAAGAAGGATGGTAAACCTGGTTTTGGCCAGGTAGTGCTGAGCACTCTGGCCGCCGCTATCGGCGTTCAAAGCAACAAAAATCGCCAGCGGGACTTCCAGAGCGGCAGCATGGTGAACTATGTGATTGCCGGTATCATCTTCACAACACTATTCGTGCTTACCCTGGCACTGATCGTAAGAACTGTCCTCGGCAATATGGGTTGATTGCGCAGGCGAAACGCTTCGGGAGCAGGATACAAATCCTCTCCCCTCTAACCTGCCACCATTAGCACACCGACTTCAGTATGTGGAATCCCATTGATATAGGAAAATGGGATTTGCCCGGTAATACCTGGCTCCGGGCGAGAGGAATACTAACGGGTGGCAACCCAGAAGACACAAGTGACGACAAAAATGGCGACCAAAGCCACAGCGGCAATGGCGTCTACAAAGTTGTCTTCTTCCGGGGTAACAACTACTTCTTCATTCATCGAATGACTCCGATTGCTCATTTTTGTTATTCAAAGTAGATTGGCCGTTTGGAACGACGGGTCAAGTAGAGCAAATCCCCGTATATCGCGCAAGGCAGCAAGCACGAGCAATTTTCCTTCTATATAACCATTGGTTACAGATATAGCGGAAAATATTGTTATTTATTGCATAAGCGCGCTGCTATGTTACGCGCCAGCGGAGATCATCCGGGCTTGCCCTTTTCTCTCCCATCCGCGCAAAAAGGCAATGGAATCAAGCTGTTATGTATCAATACGACGACCGGGATCGCGCCATCATCAACGATCGCGTAGCCCAATTCCGCAGCCAGACGGAACGTTACCTCGCCGGTGAATTGGGCGAGGAACAATTCCTGCCGCTGCGCCTACAGAATGGCCTCTACGTTCAGAGGTTGGCCCCCATGTTGCGCATCGCCGTACCCTACGGCCTGCTCAACAGCGCACAATTACGTCGCCTCGCACGCATAAGCCGCGATTACGATAAAGGGTACGCGCATTTCACTACACGCCAAAACTTGCAGTTCAACTGGCCACAGTTGGAAGATGTCCCCGATATCCTCGCCGAACTGGCCGAAGTTGAAATGCACGCCGTGCAAACCAGCGGCAACTGTATCCGCAATACCACCTCAGACCCCTATGCGGGAATTGCCCTCGATGAGATCGCCGACCCACGCCCCTACTGCGAATTGATTCGCCAATGGTCCACCTTCCACCCGGAGTTCGCTTTTTTACCGCGCAAATTCAAGATCGCGGTAAGCGGTTCTGAACAGGATCGCGCCGCCATTCGTGTACATGATATCGGCGTACAGATCGTCAAGCGCGGTGAAGAAATTGGATTCCAGGTATTGGTGGGTGGTGGTCAGGGACGCACCCCCGTGATAGCCGAAACGATCCGTGAATTCCTGCCAGAAGAGGATCTGCTCTCCTACCTGGAGGCTATTGTTCGGGTTTACAACCAGTTGGGCCGCCGCGACAACAAATATAAAGCGCGAATCAAAATCCTTGTAAAGGCCCTTGGCCCCGAGGAGTTTGGCCGCCGCGTAGAAGAGGAATGGCAGCACATAAAAGACGGCGCAGAAAAGCTCACCCAAGAAGCTTTGCAGTGGGCTAAGTCCTTCTTTACTGCCCCTGAATACAAAACACTCGACGGTGCCGCCAGCGAAATCTCACTGCAGCAACAGGCTGAGAGTGACAAAGCCTTTGCGCGCTGGCTTGAACGCAACACCTACCCCCACCGGGTACCGGGCTACACCGCCGTTAAGCTGTCCACAAAACCCACCGGCATACCTCCGGGTGACGTTACCGATAACCAACTAGACGCCATTGCCAATCTCGCCGATACCTTCAGTTTTGGTGAGGCGCGGGTCACCCACGATCAGAACGTGGTGCTCGCAGATGTGGAGCAGAACAAGCTGTATGAATTGTGGCAGCAAGCGCGCCAATACGGCTTCGCCACCCCAAACATCGGCACCCTTACCGATATGATCTGCTGCCCCGGCGGCGACTACTGCTCGCTGGCCAATGCGAAATCCATCCCGGTAGCCGAGGCAATCCAGCGTTGCTTTGATAATATGGATTACCTCTACGACCTGGGTGATCTAAACCTGAATATTTCCGGCTGCATGAATGCCTGTGGTCACCACCATGTGGGTCATATCGGCATCCTCGGCGTGGACAAAAAGGGACAAGAATTCTACCAAATACAACTGGGCGGCAGTGCCTCCAACGAAGCCAGCTTGGCCAAAGTACTGGGACCCAGCTTCTCCCGTGCTGAAGTGCCAGAAGTGATCGGCAAAATTCTCGACCTTTATGTCGAACAGCGCCGGTCTGAAGAGCCCTTTATCGACACCTACAACCGCATCGGCCTGCAGCCCTTCAAGGAGAGAATCTATGCCAAAGCCAGTTAAACTGGGCCCGCAGCCAGGCAACCCCACGGAATTGATTCTCAATGGCGAAATCCGTCCCAATGAGTGGCAACTAATACCTCAACTTGAAGCCGGTGAAGACCTCGATCTCATCGCCCTGCCCGCCGGCAAAGTCATTGTGCCCCTGCGCCAGTGGCGCGATAACCGTGAGGCTTTTGCAGCCCGCGGTGGTGAAATCGGCGTATGGCTTGATAGTGATGAAGGTGCGGAGTTAATTGGTGAAGAAGCGACTGAACTCCCGCTGATCGCCGTACACTTTCCCGCATTCGCTGACGGTCGCGGTTTCACTGCGGGGCGTATGTTACGTGAGCGCTATGGCTTTAAAGGCGAGTTACGCGCAGTCGGTGGATTTATGCGCGATCAGCTCACCTACCTGCGGCGCTGCGGCTTCAACGCCTATGCCTTCGAAGGTGAGCAGCCCCTTGCCAGCTTGAAAAACTCTATGAGTGATTTCGGCGATAGCTACCAAACGGGAACAGATCAGCCATTGCCCATGTTCCGAAGACGCTTCTGAGGCCAGTACAACATTTGGCAGGCCCCCGCCATCATCGGTGGGGGCAAAAAACATCTTTTGATGACTCTCAATCCACACCCAGGCCGCGTAAAGCAAACTCCAGGATACCCTCCAGCTCACCCCCACATCTGCCCGATCTCGACAGTGAGGCCGTACCATGAAGGAGTGTTATCAAGTAGAGTGCAGCTTTCTCGGCCTGTTGGTCCAGGCCCAGACGCTGGCACTCTAGATCACCGCGAAAGAAATCTACCAGTTGCTGCATATTTTTCTCATCGGCAGCCTTGAGGGCCTGAACAGCGGCCTTCGGTAGCCCTTCCCCTGCAGTCTCCGACAAGCCCTGAGCTAAATAGCAGCCTCTGGGGGTCCCCTCTCCCAACTGTCCCCTTACCGTCGCAAGTAAGTAACCTGAGATCCGCTGTTTCAATGTCAAGTTTTGGGCGGTCAAATGAGTCAGGCGATCTTTGGCATGTTTTTCCAAGTACTGATGTAATGCCAGTATGAAAAGTGCCTCTTTATTGCCAAATGAAGAATAAAGACTGGGCTTGTTGATCCCCATAGCCCCAGTTAAGTCGGCGAGCGACGCGCCCACATAGCCCTTCTTCCAGAATACCCGCATCGCAGCATCCAATGCGCAGGTTTTATCAAACTCAGGTCTGCGCCCCGCCATAGTGAAAACTCTTCAAAAATCATTTGACAATATTGTACCGAACAGTACAATTTATCTCAAATTATACCAATCGGTACAAATTGAAGACAGCAATCAATCACAGGAGAATCGAGATGGGCATTTCCATTCAAGACAAAGTTGCACTGGTCACTGGCGCCAATCGTGGCATCGGTAAATCCATCGTGGAAACTTTTATTGAGGAGGGAGCAAAAAAGGTTTACCTCGCAGTGCGCAATCCTGAAAGCACCGCAGAGCTAACGCAGAAATACGGCGATAAAGTGGTTGCCGTTCAACTGGATGTTACAGATGGCAATGGAATACAGTTATTAGCAAAAGAGATCCAAGACCTGGATATCCTCGTTAATAATGCCGGGGTACTAGTTCCTACCGAGCCACTCAATGAGCAGGCTGAAGAAGCACTGGAACATGAGCTGGATGTAAACCTGTTCGGGCTTGTCCGGATAGCCAAGGCCTTTGCCCCACAGCTGGAAAAAAACCGCGGTGCACTGGTGCAAATGAACTCAGTAGTATCCCTGCGCACTTTCCCTCAGGTGAGCACCTATTCCGCCTCAAAGGCCGCAAGCTACGCAATTACCCAGGCACTTCGTGAAACCCTTGGGGAGCGTGGTGTACAAGTACTTAGTGTGCACCCCGGCCCAATAGAAACCGATATGGCCAAGCAGGCCGGATTGGAAGAAGGGGAAGCGCCCAGTACTGTGGCCAGGGGCATTGTTGAATCACTCGCAAATGGGAACTTCCACCTATTTCCAGACCCAATGGCAAAAACCTTTGAAGCCGCTTATCAGGGATTCTCCGATGCAATAATTACTGCAGATTTTAGCGAATAAAGAGCTTCCCTGCCCTTTGTAAAGCAAAAATCGACATAGGCTGCAACTTTTTCACGAGCAAAAACCGGCCGTGAAGGAGTTGCAGTATTGAAACCGATACCAAGTCCATGGCTTTAACTATACCAGCCACCTACCCTGCTATTGGCTAAGGGCTGCAAGGCTACTTAGAAAGTGGTGCCCATCACCGCGCAAGAATGGGCTCTACTGCCGCCCCAACCTCAATGTCACTTGCACTTTGGTATAATGAGAAAGCAATATATTGATCTCCACCTATATCGAACCTACGATCAATTTCTGCCAGGCAGTGCACAATATTACCTTCAAGGATAAATGAAAGTTCAATTTCTTTTGAGCTTAAAAGGCCACTATTTTTAAACTCGATCTCCTGATAACAGCCAGATTTTGATGAAAAATTACCGCCCCGCAGGTAGCCTTTCTCCACATCGGCCTTCACCATCTTGAAGCCACCCCGCTCTATCGCTGAAAGCACCTTCTCTATTACAGGTAAGGGCCTTATCTGTAATAGATCCCTGTCTTTGGGGTCCAAGGCAAAATCAATATCCAACGTCGTCTCCAGCCAGACTCGGCAGCGGTTCTTGCTGGCATTTAGTGCGGTGATGGGCGTTTCATCATTTAGCTTGAGTTCAAAGGGAACTTGTTTAGTCTCGTTCACCCCAATTGAGAATGGTTCTAGTGCCTGAATTTGATCAAGAACAAATTGCTGATAACTATCCCCGTCATCAGTTTCCACTTTTACTTCAGTGCATAACTTCAAATTAATTGCATCAATTTGTTGCTCGACATCGCCTCCAACAATTTCGATATTACCCTTGACTACCCCACCCTGAAGCAGGCTACTGCTTTCTAATAGCGTATCAACTTTTGCGGCACCAATACCTAGGGATGCCTTTAATTTTTGAAACATGAATTCCCTCGAAACACCAATATACTATAACTACTTGATCAAAAAACAGGACTGAAGCTGAACTGCCGCTCTGCGCAGCAACAGCTTCTGATCTATAACACTACCAAAATGCCATGATTGCAGCCAGGTACCTGCTGAATAATTCCCCAGTATCTCTGTGGGACTTGAAGGTTACAGATGTTAGGCGCAGTTCGTAGCGTATAGAGCTGCTGCTCGGCCGTTGTGGCCTTTAAGGTTCGCCGAGCGCGGGCCTTCAGAGCGATCACACTCCGCATTGCGACTTCTTGAAAGGTCTAGATATTCCCGCTAAGCCACACTCTGATCGTAAACCGCTTTGAAAACTAGAGATGTCACGGAAATAAGCAAAATCATCAAGACTTCCATCTGAAACAGGGCTATATTAACGAAAATCGCACTATTGTTGTAAAACGCTATTTGATACCGCTTAATTTATAAGCTGGCTTATCAAAATCAGATCCAAAAGATTGAAGAATATTGAACAAGAAGGTAATAGACCCCCTTAACGGAGGGAACAATGATAGTAACTTATAGACAAGGCAGAAAAAATGATTGCCGCAAAATCGCAGAGCTAAATTATATCGCTTCTGAAGGAGCAATCGAGTACCTTTTTCATAACTTAGTGCCAAATATGACAGCGAAAGATGTTCTTTCCTACGGCCTGGAAAAAGATGTATATCCACACTCTTACAAAAGTACTATAGTTGCTGAAAATGAAGGTCAAATCGTCGGGTCAGCACTGTCCTACCCTGCTAAATTCCATTGCATAACGGCAGAGTTAAAAAAATTTCTTTCCGCCAATCGCTTGGATCACTTTAGAAGTTTTTACTTATCCAGAGTTGAAGGCAGTTACTTCCTTGATGCCATATGTGTATTAAGCAAATACAGGAAGAAAGGTATCGGAAAATCTTTATTCGAACACACAAAGAAAAAGGCCCTCAGCAATGGCTGCCATGAATTAAGTCTAATTGAATTTTCCGACAACAAAAAAGCCATCAAATTTTATAGAGAAAACAGATTTGAGCAAGTGAAATCAATTGACCTGAAGCCACATAAGTTAATTCCACATAATGAAGGCTGTGTTTTAATGAAATGTGCATTGTAAAACCTTTATCAGCATTTAAGCCGCATACTAATAAGGGGGAAGGAATACACTGCGCTCAAAACCCTATGAGGCATGGATGCCGATTACGGGCTTACACGGATGTATTCACAGCGCGTCTCAAGTGCAGTGTATTCTTTCCTTCTGACCCAGTGGTAAATCTACAATATCCAATAATAGTGGGAGGAAAAATGGACTATACAATAAGGAAAGCTAAGCTATCCGATATTCCAGCTATCGAATTACTGATAGATGAATCGGTAAGAACGTTAGCGGCAAATGAATATACAAATGAACAAATTGAAGGGGCATTAAAGTCGGCATGGGGTGTAGATACACAATTAATTAGTGACGAGACCTATTTTGCAGTTGAAACTGGATCACAATTAATCGCTTGTGGAGGCTGGAGTTATAGGGAGACATTATTTGGTAATGATAGTGAGGCAGGTAGAAACCCCAAAATGCTAAACCCAGCTAAAGATGCGGCAAAGATTAGAGCATTTTTTGTTAGGCCATCCTATGCACGTATGGGTATTGGTTCCGCACTTATGTATAAATGTGAAAGAGAAGCACGAGATAAAGGATTTAGTCACCTTGAACTTATGGCGACACTGCCGGGTCAAAAGCTCTATTCTCGCCATGGATTTGTAGCTGACACCTCAATTGAATATCCGCTTTCCGATACGTTATCTATAACATTTATACCAATGAGGAAAAATATTGATAAGTACCCCATAGAAACTTAGATAAAACTTGTCAATTCTTGACGAGTCTCTAACAGGATACCCAGACTACACTGCTGTAATAGGCTTTAAAATCAAAAATATACTAGGGAAGGAAAGAATACACTGCACTCGGGACCGTATGAGGCATGGATGCCGATTACGAGCCTACAGGGATGTATTCACAGCGAGTGCAGTGTATTCTTTTCTTCTGACCCAGCAGTGTTGATTTAATTGTGGGTAAAATGTGTTCAAGAGCGGGCGGTTGAACCGGATGACTTGAGCCTGTGGCTCACCATCTCTGGTTACTATTTAGTCGAAAATCTATAACCTATAGTAAATAATGGCCTTCTGTGGAGCTTAAAAGGTCTACTTCAGAAATAGTGGCCACATGAATAGTGAGCCATCGGCTCTTTAATAAACCGTTAAGTTTTACAGGAAGAACCGTGCAATTTCTCAAAGATCTATTCAGAAAGAAAGAAGAGCCTGAAGCCACAATCATGATTGGGGGTGTTGGCTCATTTTGCTGGGACGAAGACTCTGAATACTGGCTGGGCAAATACAACGGGTCTCAGATCAGTATTTTGTATGATGGGATCTCCCAGCCTAAAGATAGACTGGGGCGGTATGTTGCTAAAGCCCTTAACACTCAGGGTTTTATTGAAGCCAAAATCATCGATATCAAAAATCTAGCAAAAGAACAGTGTCCGGTAGAAAAGCACTCGGAGATTGATGCCCTCGAAGTAAAGGATATAGTTTTTCAGGGGCCAGATTTTATCCTTATCCAGTTCTTTGACTCCGAAGATGATGAGCCATTTTGGTTTGCCGAAATACATGGAAATAGAATTTATGTCGGCTGCGACACGTAAAACACTTAACAAGCGCCTGCACAATCGCGTATTGCGTGCGCTGGACTCGCAACCAGCTGCTCGCCTGTGTGGCGTGCGTTAGCCAGAGACTAGCCGCATGGGACTCTTGATATTCAGTATCAACGTCACGCTGGACGGGTGCGTCGATCACCAGGAGGGGATCGCCGACGACGAGACACACGCTTACTTTACCCGCCTCATGGATGAGAGCGGGGCGATACTTTGGGGTCGTATCACCTATGAGATGATGGAGAGCTACTGGCCGGCGGTTGCGCACGGCGACATGGAGGCACCACCCGCGATTCGCGAGTGGGCGGTCAAGCTGGAGGCAAAGCCGAAGTATGTGGTGTCGTCGACGCGAAAGGACTACCCATGGACCAATAGCCACCACATCGCCGGCGACCTTCGCACGGGTGTGCAGAAACTCAAGGACGAGACCCCGGCTGGTGTGCTCCTTGGTAGCGGCAAACTCGCGACAGAGCTCGATCAGCTGGATCTCATCGATGAGTACAAATTTCTCATCCACCCCAGGATCGCTGGGCACGGCCCGATCCTGTACCAAAGTGGGCTGCTCACCACACGGCGGCTTGAGCTGGTATCAGCAAAGCCGCTCCGTAACGGCGCGGTCGCCATGAACTATCGGTGCGACCGCGGCTAACAATCGGTTACAGCCGACGGCCCGCTTCGCTGCCCGCCACTGAACAAAGACGTTATATTTCTACCAAAATAATACTATGAAGATTGAGGCAACAAGTAAAAGCGATCATCCAACGCTGATCAAAATATGGGAGGCTTCTGTACGAGCCACTCACGACTTCTTGCAGGAAGAGGATATTGTCAATCTAAAACCGCTCATCTTAGAACAATACTTCGATTCGGTAGATTTGATGTGTGCAAAGGATGAAGATGGAAAGATCATCGGATTCTGTGGGGTTCTTGATGGGAATATTGAGATGCTGTTCATTTCACCTGAATCAAGAGGCTCAGGGGTTGGTACTCTTTTAACTCAGTATGCCATTGAAAATCTAGGTGCTATGAAAGTTGATGTCAACGAACAGAACCGTCAAGCCCTAGGGTTCTATGAGCATTTAGGTTTTATTGTAGTAGGTAGATCTCCGCTAGATGGTCAAGGAAAACCGTATCCTCTACTGCATATGGAGCTAGATAAAATTTAACAAATTTAAGTAAGCGAACAAACTACTCAGCCTTCTGCTCCGTAATTTACTGTTGCTAAAGGCGTTACTAAAAAGGGGCAAGGAAAGAATACACTGCGCTCGGGACCGTATGAGGAGTATTCTTTCCTTCCCCCTTTTTAGTATATGACCTGGGCAACTACATCTATACCCAGGCACGATTGTGCGAGCAGTTTAAACTTTTAATGTTTTATTAACAGGCAGATCTCGAATTCTAGTTCCCGTTGCAGCAAATATCGCATTAGTCAATGCAGGGGCCACAGGCGGTACCCCGGGCTCACCGACACCCGCAGGAGCTGCATCCGAACTCACCACTGTTACCTCAATGTCAGGGCATTGCCCCATACGCAGCACAGGGTAATCATGGAAGTTTGACTGTTTAACCTTACCATCCTTAAAGGCTATTTCCCCCATCATCGCTAAGCTTAAGCCAAAAATCACCGCGCCTTCAGTTTGCGACACAACCCTATCAGGGTTAACCACAAGCCCAGCATCAATGGCTGAGATTGCTTGCAATACCTTAAGAGTAGCGTTTTCCACCTTCACCAAAATCGCTACAGCCACGTAGCTGGTAAAGCTACGATGAACGGCAAAGCCCCAGCCTTGCCCTGGCTTGGTAGGCGCATATTCACTCATACTTTTTTCGACAATATCAATCACTTGATGATAGCGATCAATATCTATTGGGTGACGTGATAGATCTTCTCCGTAATTACGATAATTAAATTGTTGGCCGGAAAAATCGACCAGCCTAGGTTGGCCCAACATCTCTTTCCACATTTTTGGACAGGACATCTTGGCATTGTGTGCCAATTCATCGACGAAGCTACCAATACCAAATGCATGCTGGATATTACTGACTGAGCGCATCCAACCGATACGAGTATGCGCCAGTGCCTTCACTGCTTCACAACGATAATTTGGCACAGTAAAAGGAATATCGACAAATCCAAGATCGAGTTCTCCGGCAGAGGGATACTCCACGTCTTCAGCGAAGGTAGAACTAATGGATGGAAAGGCTGTACGCTGCAGCATAGCCTCTGGCTTTTGATCACCATCAAGCTTTGCTTGGTAAAATTGAGCACTAACCGCATGCACGTAGCCGTTTTGAATATCATCCTCACGGCTCCAACTTACTTTAACTGGCCGCTTTAGCCTTTGAGACAATAGTGCGGCCTCTACACTAAAGTCTGGCTTGGACTTTCGCCCAAAGCCCCCACCCAAAAGCGTGACATTAACCTTTACCTGTTCCTCTTTTAGGCCCAGGTTTGCTGCAACATTTTGTTGCGTGCTTTGCGGGGTCTGTGTCGATGCCCAGATTTCACAGCCATCAGCAGTAACTGAAGCTGTCGCAACAGGAGCTTCCATCGGAGCATGGACCAAATACGGCAGCGTATATACTGCATTTAAGGTAGAATTTTCTGGCCAATCAGTATTTTCGCTCCCTTGCTGACGCACCAAATTACCAGGCTGTTTGACCCGCTGCACGAGTGTTTTCATGTAACTTGTACTGTTGTGACTATCGTTAGCACTCGCAGCCCACGTTATTTCGAGTGCTTTACGCCCCTGGAGAGCACTCCAAGTGTTAGTTGCAATAACCGCTACACCACCCAAAGCCTGAAATTTAGGTGCACCTTTGGGTACAGGCAATTGAATGACATCCACAACCCCCGCGACCTTGCGAGCCATACTATCGTTTAGCTTCTCTACATCACTACCCAGAACTGGAGGCCGGGTTATGCTGGCATATAGCATGCCGTCTAGCCTAATGTCATAGCCATAGTGAGCTTTGCCAGACAGCATCTTATCCATGTCGACAATCTTGTGCGATTGTCCAATATGCCTAAAATCTTTGCTTTCTTTTAGTCTGACGCTATCCGCTTCTGGCATGGGCAGTTTTGAGGCAGCAAGTGCTAGCTCACCAAAACTAATGCTTCGCCCCGATTTTACATGCACAACTTGGTGGTTCTTGGCTTTCACTTCCCCAACAGGTACTCGCCAAGCATTCGCAGCTGCTTGTTCTAACATAGTCCGCGCCATAGCCCCCATTTGGCGCATTCTATCGTACTGTCTGCGTATACTGCGCGATCCGTCGGTATTCTGGTTGCCATAACGTTTATCCGCTAAACCTTGAACCACGACCACATGTTGCCAGTCAGCTTCTAGCTCGTCAGCGAGTATTTGCGGTATTCCTGTTCTAATACCCTGCCCCATCTCTGAACGATGGCAAGTCAGGTAGACTTTATTATCTTCTCCAACGGCCACAAACAGGTTTAATCTCGATTCTTGGTTTTGTGCCAGTGCCATAGGGCTCCAACTTAACCCACTTGAACCTAAAACCAAACCCCCTCCTGTTGCTCCAAATAGTTTAAGCACATCCCGACGGCTAAAGTTCTTCACTGCTGTAAAGCTACTCATTATTATGTTCTCTTCTTAGCGGTATCGTGGATGGCAGCGCGGATCCGTGTATAAGTACCACAACGGCAGATATTACCGGACATAGCGGAATCAATATCTTCGTCACTCGGTGATGAATTTACCGCAAGTAGTGCCGCCGCAGACATGAGTTGACCAGACTGACAATATCCGCACTGTGGGACATTGTTATCGCTCCACGCCCGTTTTAGTTCAGAAAATTCAAGTCCTTCAATAGTGGTTACTTGCTTACCTTGCGCTTGGGAAACAGTCGTTAAGCAGGCTCGTGCCGGTTTTCCGTCTAAATGGATTGTACAAGCTCCACATAATCCAGAACCGCAGCCATATTTAGTGCCTGTTAACCCAAGCAGATCTCTTATCGCCCATAAGACGGGCATCTTAGGATCTACATCCAATACAAAGCTTTCACCGTTAATGATTAATGATAACTTGTCATCTGACATTACTCACTCCTTGAAATTCTTGCTAATAGCACCAACTAAAATCCTTGGCTTGATAACGATACCACTTATAGTTTTTAGCTTGCCTGACTCCATGTCGTACGCTGGTGTGGTGGTCAAGCATTTTTAGATCAACGCCCATGCAAAGTGACAGCATCACCTAAAATCGCGTCGAAAATTGACTACATCAATACATACAAAAAAGCGGAAAGGAAAAAATACACTGCGCTCGGGACCGTATGAGGCATGAATGCCGATTACGAGCTTACAAGGATGTATTCACAGCGCGTCTCGAGTGCAGTGTATTCTTTCCTTCTGA
>NZ_JBGMEK010000052.1:0-31362 GCF_041447265.1 Microbulbifer epialgicus | reverse complement strand
GCATTGAGCGTTGCTGCTTTGTAGACGCACTTAAGATCAGCCATAAAGGCCTTCTGATTTTTTGAAGCCACATACTTCAGTGAGTTACGTACCTGGTGGATGATGCAGTGCTGGATCTCGGTAGCAGGATAGATGCTCTCTATGGCCTCAGGGAAACCCTGCAGACCATCAACACAAGCAATTAGGATATCTTTGACCCCACGGTTATTAAGGTCGGTCAGAACACTCAGCCAGTGATGTGCGCCTTCTTGATCGGATAGGTAGAGCCCCAGCAACTCCTTCTTGCCTTCAATATTAAGGCCAAGAATCGTGTAAATGGCCTTGCTGGTATAACGGCCATTTTCTTTGATTTTGTAGTGAATAGCATCGAGCCAGACAATGGGGTAGACAGCTTCCAGGTCGCGCTCACGCCAGGCCTGAAGTTCAGGTAGCAGCTTGTCGGTAATGGTGTTGATAGTGCCGTTGGAAAGCGGCATGCCATAGATATCGGCAATATGTGTGCGGATGTCCTGGTAGCTGTTGCCCAAGGCAAACAGAGCGATGATCTTGCGCTCCAGCTCGTCGGTAAGCTGGGTTTGATGTTTCTTGACGACTTGAGGTTCAAAGGTCCCGGCACGGTCCCGCGGCGTCTGCAGCTCGAAACTGCCAGCGGGGCTTTTCATGGTTTTTGAGGTGGTGCCATTCTTGCGGTTGGGCTTGTCCTCGCTGGCGAGGTGCTCTTCCAGCTCCGCCTTCATGGCGGCTTCGGTAAGTTGCTTGATCAGAGGAGTTAGAATGCCATCTTTGCCACTGAGGTCTTTGCCTTCACGCAAGGCCTTGATGGCGGCATCCATATCGAAAGTGGGTTTGGTCATGGGTCATCTCTTTTTTGTTAATGATAAAGAAATGACATAGAGTTCTGAACACTACCCTTCTAGAGTAGGTTAGTTTCGGTCAAACCTATTACTTCCAAAGTTGCCTCGCCCCTAGGAGTTTACATAGGTATTTCAATGTACCTCCTATTTTGTATAAAAAAAGCGGGCATTATGCCCGCTTCAATACATCACTTCCTGTGAGTGACTTTTTTGTAGTAATTCCATTCCTACCGTCTGTTGGGGAAGATTCCGCAAGAGCGAAACCTCGCTATTCGTATCTATAAACCTTCCTTCATATATTTCTTTACGCTCAGCTCGGCAAACAAGAAATATTCTCAAAGTCACCAGATGGTGTGATTTGAGTCACTTAATGCTGTGACTCACAAGCGCTTACCACTGCAGTGCGCCACCGGTTTGATATTCAATGACCCGGGTTTCGAAGAAGTTTTTCTCTTTGCGCAGGTCCATAATTTCGGACATCCACGGGAATGGGTTCTGAGCGCCAGGGAAATGCTCTTTCAGACCCAGCTGGCTGAGGCGGCGATTGGCGATAAACTGGAGGTACTCCTCCATCATGTTCGCATTCATACCGAGTACGCCGCGGGGCATGGTGTCGCGAGCGTAGGCTACTTCCAGCTCCATGCCTTCGAGAATCATCTGGGTGACTTCCTGCTGGAATTCCGCAGTCCATAGGTGCGGGTTTTCCAGTTTGATCTGGTTGATGACGTCGATGCCGAAGTTCAGGTGCATAGATTCGTCACGCAGGATGTACTGGAATTGTTCAGCAACACCAGTCATTTTGTTGCGACGGCCCATGGACAGGATCTGGCTGAAACCACAGTAGAAGAAGATACCTTCGGTAACCGCATAGAAGGCGATCAAGTTGCGCAGCAGTTCCTGGTCGGCTTCAGTCGTGCCGGTTTTAAAGTTGGGGTCGCCGATGGCCTGGGTGTGTGAAAGGCTCCAGGCGGCTTTCTTGGCAACAGTGGGCACTTCGCGGTACATATTGAATACTTCGCCCTCATCCATACCCAGGGACTCTACGCAGTACTGGTAGGCATGGGTGTGGATAGCTTCTTCGAAAGCTTGGCGCAGCAGGTACTGACGGCACTCCGGGTTGGTAATATGGCGGTAGATAGCCAGCACTAGGTTGTTGGCTACCAGGGAGTCCGCAGTGGAAAAATAGCCCAGGGAGTACATCACAATACGACGTTCATCCTCGCTCAGACCGTCAGGGTCTTTCCACATGGACACGTCTTTATTCATATTGATTTCCTGGGGCATCCAGTGATTGGCACAGCCGTCCAGATATTTTTGCCAGGCCCAGTCGTATTTAAAGGGTACCAACTGGTTGAGATCAGCGCGGCAATTGATAATTTGCTTTTCATCGACCTGAATGCGGGCCGCGCCCATTTCCAGTTCTTCCAGGCCGGGAGCCGGGTCCATACTGGCGACCGCCGCCCGTGCAGCCTGAACAGCAGAGGAGCTACTTTGGGCCGCAGGCGACGCCGGAGTGGCTGCAGAAGTTGCGGCTTCCGCCGTATAAGAAGCACTGGGCTCTTGCACGGATTTCGCCTGGGTCTCCGGCGCCGGTCGCGGTTCGGTTGCTTTTTCAGATTGTTGGGGCTTTGTTTCGAAGTCGTCCCAGCTCAGCATAGTTGGCCCTTTTGATCGGTCTCGTTATCGAAAGTTCGATATTCATTTTTCAATCTTCCTGGCGCGGCACTCGCAGGGAGGGGCCAGGGGTGATGTACCGGTATTTTCTGCCGGCACTGATTTATTTGAGCAGGTATTTTTAACCTGCTCGGGCACATAATTTCCTGTGCCAGATCAATAATTACTTTGCTTTTTTATCCGTATTTTTCTGGTTTTTTGCAGCCCGAAGGTGCTGCTTGTAGCAAAGTCAATTGGCTGTAAATTCTCATATTGCAGTTTATTACTCTCGTAAGATCCCTGTTGAGTACAGGACGCAGACGATCCCCGGCCCACTAAAATCTCCCGGCTTTTGGGTACCGGATAGGCCGGGGTCGCTGCGCATGGTCATGCCCGCACGTGCGGTTACGACGCTCTCCCCCGAGAGTAAGTGCTGGCCCCTGGTGGGGCCAAATTTTATTGACAGGCTTCGCAATCCGGGTCGTCCAGGGAGCAGGCCTGGGGAACTGCTGCCGGTACAGGGGCAGCCTGTTCCGCAGGTGCCGCTGTTGCGGCAGCCATGCCATTACTACTATGTGCGCTTACCGCGTTCAAAGTGCCAGTATTAACCGTGGATTTCTCCGTGGTGGTAGCGGCCAGAGCACGCAGGTAATAAGTGGTTTTCAGGCCGCGGAACCAAGCCATGCGATAGGTCAGGTCCAGCTTCTTACCGTCGGCGCCGGCAATATACAGGTTCAGGGACTGGGCCTGGTCAATCCACTTCTGGCGACGGCTGGCTGCGTCCACGATCCAGCGCGGCTCTACTTCAAATGCAGTGCGATATTTCGCTTTCAGGTCTTCCGGTACGCGATCGATTTTCTGCACAGAGCCTTCGTAATATTTCAGGTCGTTAACCATGACCTGATCCCAGAGGCCGCGATCTTTCAGATCGTGTACCAGGTAGGGGTTTACTACGGTGAATTCGCCGGACAGGTTCGATTTCACATACAGGTTTTGATAAGTCGGTTCGATCGACTGGGAAACACCGGTGATATTGGCAATGGTCGCAGTGGGGGCGATCGCCATCACGTTGGAGTTACGCATACCTTGAGCTTTTACTTTCTCGCGCAGGCCGTTCCAGTCCAGAGTCGAGCTGGTGTCCTGTTCGATAAATTGCTGGCCGCGCTGCTCAGCCAGAATCTGGATGGAATCCAGTGGCAGAACACCTTTGCTCCACAGTGAGCCTTCGTAGGTCTGGTACTTGCCGCGCTCAATTGCCAGGTCGCTGGAAGCAGAGATGGCTTCGAAGCTGATGGCTTCCATAGTGCTGTCGGCGAAGGTTACGGCTTCGTCGCTGCCGTAGGCGATGCCGGCCTTGTACAGCGCATCCTGGAAGCCCATCAGGCCCATACCTACCGGGCGGTGACGCATATTGGACTGGCGTGCACTCTCAACGGCGTAGTAGTTGATGTCGATAACGTTATCGAGCATACGTACAGCGGTTTTTACGGTATTGGCCAGCTTGGAGCGGTCGAGTTCACCGTTGTCACCGATATGTTGAGCCAGGTTGACGGAGCCCAGGTTACATACGGCGATTTCGTCGTCAGCCTTGGTGTTGAGAGTGATCTCGGTGCACAGGTTGGAGCTGTGAACCACACCGGCGTGTTGCTGTGGGCTGCGCAGGTTGCAGCTGTCTTTAAAGGTGATCCAGGGGTGGCCGGTTTCGAACAGCATGCCCAGCATCTTGCGCCACAGGTCGAGTGCGCGGATCTTCTTGAACAGACGGAGCTTGCCTTCGGCAGCCAGTTGCTCGTAGTGGTTATAGCGCTCTTCGAATGCGGTGCCGAACAGGTCGTGCAGGTCCGGGCAATCGGCCGGGGAGAAGAGGGTCCAGTCTTTGTCTTCGAACACGCGCTTCATAAACAGGTCGGGGACCCAGTTGGCGGTGTTCATATCGTGGGTGCGGCGGCGGTCGTCACCGGTATTTTTGCGCAACTCGAGGAATTCCTCGATATCCAGGTGCCAGGTTTCCAGGTAGGCACATACAGCGCCTTTGCGCTTGCCACCCTGGTTTACCGCTACAGCAGTGTCGTTGGCCACTTTCAGGAAGGGCACAACACCCTGGGACTTGCCGTTGGTGCCTTTGATATAGGAACCCAGGGAGCGCACCGGTGTCCAGTCGTTGCCGAGACCGCCGGCCCACTTGGACAGCATGGCGTTATCGCGGATAGCGCCGTAAATACCGTGCAGGTCATCCGGTACTGTCGTCAGGTAGCAGGAAGACAGCTGCGGGCGCAGGGTGCCGGCGTTGAACAGGGTCGGGGTGGAGCTCATGTAGTCGAAGGAGCTCAACAGGTTGTAGAACTCTACCGCGCGCTCGTTCTTGTTTTCTTCGTTAATGCTGAGGCCCATGGCGACGCGCATAAAGAAAATCTGTGGCAGCTCGAAACGAATGTCATCGCTGTGCAGGAAGTAGCGGTCGTACAGAGTCTGCAGGCCCAGGTAAGTGAACTGGTGATCGCGTTCGCCTTTTAAGGCTTCGCCAAGTTTTTCCAGATCGAAGGTGGCCAGTGCTGGGTCGAGCAGGTCCAGCTCGATCCCTTTTTCCACGTACGCGGGCAGGGTGGAGGCGTAGAGTTTCTCCATTTCATGCTGGGTTGCGCGCTCGGCCACGTCGAGGAAGCGCAGGGCTTCTGAACGCAGTTTGTCCAGCAGCAGACTGGCAGTGGCGAAGGTGTAGTTGGGCTCCTGCTCAACCAGAGTGCGCGCAGTAATTACCAGCGCGGTGTTGATATCATTTTCGGAGACACCGTCGTACAGGTTTTTCAGGGCTTCATCCAGGATGGCCTCGGCGTTGACATCTTTGAGGCCTTCACAAGCTTCGCTGACAACGGTGCGCAGGCGCTCCATATCCAAGGGGGCCAGACTGTCATCGTCGAGTTTTACACGGATGCTTGGGTGGGCATCGACCGCTTGCTCGGGCTCCTGGGTTGTTTTCTCTTTTTCCGCACGCAGGCGAGCGTGTTCTTCGCGGTAGAGTACATAGTCGCGGGCAACTTTGTGTTCGCCAGCGCGCATCAGGGCCAGTTCTACTTGGTCCTGAATTTCTTCGATATGGATGGTTCCACCAGAGGGCATACGGCGCTTGAAGGTGGCGCTGATCTGGCCAACCAGTTCCCCGACCTGTTCGTGAACACGGCTAGACGCAGCGGCAGTACCGCCTTCAACAGCGAGAAAGGCCTTGGTGACGGCGATAGAAATTTTACTGTCGTCATAGGGAACAACGGTGCCATTGCGCTTGATTACGCGAATCTGGCCCGGTGCGGTAGCGGCCAGAGTGGTGCCGCCAATTGCTTGGTCGCTTGAGGTGCCCGACTTTTCCGCAGGCACGGCTTGAGAGCGCCCTGTCTCTGTGTGCATGTAAATCTCCGAAAGGTTTGTATTGTTGTCTGTCCGCGACTGTTCGACAGAACAGCGGCCACTGGACTACGTGGCATTTGCGGAGCGGGTCCATCGCATTGCCAGTGATGCCTTCCGCATTGCGGGGGTCACTGGAAACAGGCGGCTCGATGGCCAGCTCACTGTTAAGTCTGCCGGCTGCTGCCTGCGGCGGATTATTCCCTTCCGCCCGCTTACCTCTGATTCTGCTTTGAAAAAAGCAGCGCCTGACACCGGCCGCCAAAAAATGTGGCCGAGCGCCGGAATTCGCCCCAAGAACTGGGGGTGCTCTTGGGCCCTTACCCCAATATATAGGGGTATTGCCTCGAGTGCGCTACAAGATAATGCGGTAGCCGGGTCAGTTCAAGGCGAATAACTTTGTAGTTGTTTGTGGATAAATTGTGGGTAGGCGTGTGGAGTCAGTAGCCACTTCCGCGGCAGGGCCCGCCACCACTGGGCTGCACAGACGCTGGCACTTCGGGAGGAGGCCGAATACAAGCTCTTACAATTTTTTTTAATAGCGGAGGCGTTCTAAATTAACAACGGCAATAACCATTTGCGAATGGCCGCAATTTGCGCAAATTGGTACTAAAATGATCAGTTTCGTGGCGGGATTTTTATGTTGTCACCAGTTTGCTTATTCAGTGTGAGCTAATGAAGATGTGCATAAATGATTGCTTCCGCGCCTGGAAAGCAACAGTTGGGAAATTGCGGCTAATCCTTGTGCGCAGTAGGCGGATTGTGCCGGTCAATGTTACTGTGTAAAGCGTCATTAACCGGCATGAAAATATGCTTAGGCGCTTTGCTCCTGCAAGAATTCCATTAGAGCTTTCTGCGCATGCAGGCGGTTTTCCGCCTCATCCCAGACTACCGAGATGCGCTCGTCCTCTAGTAGCTTGGCACTTACTTCCTCGTCTCGATGGGCTGGCAGGCAGTGCATAAACACGGCATTACTATTGGCGTGGCTCATCAGCTCGTGGTTCACCTGGAAATTACTAAAGGCCTTAGTGCGCAACTGCTGTTCCGTTTCTTGGCCCATGGAGGCCCAGACATCAGTAGCGACCCAATCTGCGTTTCGAACAGCCTCCACAGGGTTATGCACAACCTTTACCCGGTTACCAGCCGCAGCGACAATATCGGCATTGGGCTCATAACCTTCGGGGCAGGCGATACGCAGCTCAAAATCGCACAGGCGTGCGGCATTGATATAGGAGTGGCACATATTATTGCCGTCACCGACCCAGGCCACCACTTTACCGTCGGGGCTGCCGCGGTGTTCAACAAAAGTCTGGATATCGGCTAGCAATTGGCAGGGGTGGTAGCTGTCGGTCAGGGCATTGATAACTGGTACCCGCGAGTGGGCAGCGAAGCGCTCGAGCATCTGGTGGCCAAAAGTGCGGATCATCACCATATCCACCATGCGAGAAATGACTCGAGCGCTGTCCTCGACAGGTTCGCCGCGCCCCAATTGAGTATCCCGTGGCGACAGGAACAGAGCGCTGCCCCCCATTTGCGCCATGCCCGCTTCAAAGGAAACTCGCGTACGGGTAGAGGATTTCTCAAAAATCATCCCCAGTACCTTTCCGCGGAAAAAGTCAGTGGTAATCCCCTGGTTGCGCAGTGTCTTTAGTTCGATTGCGCGCTCGATAACTTGTTTTAATTCCTCTGCGGACAGGTCCATCAGGGTGAGGAAGTGCCTGGTCGCCATAAGCTGTTCTCCTTGTTAATGCTTCAGACTGCTTGCAGCGCAAACTGTTGAATCAGGGTGCTGATATCGCCAGTCAGTTGCTGGCATTCAGTGTCGGTAAGTGTGAGTGGCGGCAGGAGGCGAACTACATTGCCGGCAGTGACATTTATGAGTAGCCCCCGATTGCGTGCTTGAGCTACCAACTCAACGCAGGGTTGGTTTAATTCTATACCGATCATCAGGCCTAGCCCGCGGATCTCAGTGACTGCATCGCACTCGCTGAGTTGAATTTGCAAGCCCCGCAGCAAACGGTCGCCCAATTTTTCAGCGCGCTCAATGAGCCACTCGCTTTCTAACGTCTCAACAACAGCGAGGCCGGCGCGGCAGGCCAGGGGATTGCCGCCAAAAGTGGAGCCGTGGCTACCGGCTGTGAATAGGTGCGCTGCGATGCCGCGCGACAGGCAGGCGCCGATGGGTATGCCGTTGCCCAAGCCTTTGGCAATAGTCAAGACATCAGGCACTATGCCTGCGTGCTGGTAAGCAAACATCTTGCCAGTGCGGCCAATGCCGGTCTGGATTTCATCCAGCATCAGTAACCAGTTCTGCTTGTCGCACAGGGCGCGCAGCTTTTTCAGGTAGTCCATATCGGGTATGCGAATGCCGCCCTCGCCCAAAATGGGCTCTGCCAGTACCGCGACAATGTTGTCGTGCTTTTCGGCCAACTGTTCGATCGCGGCAATATCGTTAAAAGGTACCCGCAAGAACCCCCCGGGGAGTGGGGCAAAACCTTCCTGAACCTTTTCGTTGCCGGTGGCTGTGAGGGTGGCAAGCGTGCGTCCGTGGAAGGCCCCTTCCATTACCACGATTTGTGGTGTCGCCAGGCCGCGTTCATTACCGAGTTTACGTGCCAGCTTAATAGCGGCTTCATTGGCCTCAGCTCCTGAGTTGGAGAAAAACACGTTGTCCATAGCGGAGGTATATACCAGCTTGTCGGCCAGCTGCTGTTGTGCGGGAATATTGTACAGATTGGAAACGTGTAGCAGTGTGTTAGCCTGATCCTGCACGGCCTCGGTTACCCTTGGGTGGCAATGACCCAAACCGCAGACGGCAATACCGGAGATGGCATCCAGGTATCGTCGGCCCTGATCATCCCACACATAGTTACCTTCCCCCCTGACCAGGGTCAGGGTTCTCTCGCCGTAGTTTTGCATTAATGTGGGGGTGGCCACTGCGGTGCCTCCTTCTCTCAATTCTGACTTTTACTCGGTTTCCGCAGAAAATGCAGTATTTTGATGTGCTTTCCGCATCCTGTACGGATTTCACCAATACTACCACAAGCTTTGTGTCGCGTATGCTGTCCATTTGAGTCGATTCATCCCGGAATCTTTGAGGATTCGCGCGGTGTATTTTGTTCCGCGCGGGGCCCGCGGGTACTTTTTCCCCCCTGCGCTGGGTTACAATACCGGCTCGTGCGCAATGGCTGGGTGCCGATGCGGAACACATGAAACAACTTTTGCTTCCACCACCTGAGGTTTCTGAAGCTTATGGATACACTGGAGAACATCAAACAGCAGATCGCCGACAATGCCATTCTGCTTTACATGAAAGGTAGTCCCAACGCCCCCCAGTGCGGCTTTTCCATGCGCGCCTCCCAGGCGATGATGGCCTGCGGTAAGCGTTTTGCCTATGTGGATATCCTGTCCAATCCGGATATTCGTGCTGAATTGCCGAAGTATGCCAACTGGCCCACCTTTCCTCAGTTATGGGTAAAGGGCGAGTTGATTGGTGGTTGCGATATCATTATGGAAATGTACGAGAACGGTGAGCTGAAAACCCTGATTGATGGAGCTTCTGCTGAGGGTGATGAATAAGCTCGCTGTACAAGCGATGTGAACCTGGTGACAGGGTAGCCGAGCACATTACAGAAAATGCGGCCTTTACCGTAATACTAGCCAGATAAGTTTTTTCGCTTATTGGCCAGACAAAAGAAAATCCGGAATCCCCCAGCAAGGATTCTGGATTTTTATGCAGTTCAACCAAGTAGTGGAAGCTATCTACTTCGTTACTCCAGAACAATTTTCAACACTTTTTAAAGTCCTCTCCCCAGAATTGATTGAACAATGCCTGCAGGAGTTTGGTGCGGTCACCGTGCCTAGGCGCCGCCTTCCCGTGGAAATGAAGATCTGAAGCGTCCTGGGTATGGTTCTATTTCGCACTTCCCCATAAGCCAGATAGCTAATCAACTCGATATCCTCAGTTCTGGAAAGGACTCCTTAGTGGCGACTAGCGTTATTGTGCAGATTTAGCAGAAGCTGGGAATGGGGTGGAAAAGAGTGAGGTGAGGCTGGCCGGGCAGCCTATCGAGAAAACCCCAAAACACTCACTAATATTATTTGACCGCGGCTTTTACGCTCAGGACCTCCTGAAATGGCCCACCAAGAATTGAGGGGAAGCACGCTGGATTACCCAAGGCCGTAAAAAGGTGACCAAAGCGCCATGTCCTTAAAAAAGAAAATGCCAGTCAGTTGGTTTATTGCAAAGGCGGAGGGGGAGAATACACTTCACTCGAGACCGTATGAGGTACGGATGCCGACTGCGAGCGTACAGGAATATAATCACAGCGCATCGCGACAGAAGTGTATTCTTTGCTTCCGACCCAGAGTTAACTGACGGGCATTACCGGCTTTATTATATTTTTTATTCTGGTAGATATTGTAATAATTTAGCCGGACGCTTTTTCCATCTGGGTTTGGAGGTAATTCTGGATTCCTACCTTGTCGATCAATTCCAATTGGGTTTCCAGCCAATCCACATGCTCTTCCTCAGAATCGAGGATTTTTTCCAGTAGTTCGCGGCTGCCGTAATCGCGTACGGATTCGCAATAGGCGATGGCTTCGCGCAGATCGGGAATTGCCTTGGATTCTACTTTCAAGTCGCACTTGAGCATTTCCTCGGTATTTTCACCGATCATCAGTTTGCCTAGGTGCTGCAGATTGGGAATACCTTCCAGAAAAAGAATACGCTCGATCAGCCAATCGGCGTGTTTCATTTCATCAATGGATTCGTGGTATTCCTGCTTACCGAGCTCTTTTAACCCCCAGTTGTCGTACATACGAGCGTGAAGAAAATATTGGTTGATAGCTACCAGCTCATTGCCCAGTACTTTGTTTAAATGTTCGATAACCTTGGGATCGCCCTTCATAGCTTTTGCTCCTGTGGCCCTGCGAGCTTGTTTAGGCCAGCAGAGAATTCCTATTTGTTGGTCGCTTGATATAAGTAGAGATAAAAAGTGACTAAAAAGGTTTAGTCACTTAAGTCCGCGGCTGACCGTTTTCCTACAATTTATTTTAGGTTGGCAACTGCAATCCGGGCCGAGTTTGCGTTGCGATTTGCGGCAAGTCAAGGAAAAGTTATTTGCTATGGAATGCATGAAAAGTAAGGGTTTTAACGCGAATTTGGCCGAAAATCGCAACGAAAATGATTCCTGTTTAGGTTGTCTGGAGTATCGGGACCAGGCTGTCAGATTTTGTCGATAGCGAATATTTGTTTGTAATTATATTTAAAGTGGAAGTGCTTTTGATAAAAGCCTGATTATCGATAGATGTTCACTCAAGATAATTAAAAAGGATAGTGCTGATCTTTTTTGCGCTTAAAGACGTCAGCCGGTTGATCAAGAGAATCGAGAAAATGGTATATAAATGCGCCATTTGAGAAGCGGTGAGAATCCAGCCGTGTTGCACGCTAGACGCAGTCGGTCAGCGGAGTCAGTGACGCAGCTTGGAGGCTGCGGGCGCTGCAGTACAGCACCTAGGCCTTCAATAAGACAGGATGCTTGGTAATCGAAGTCGCCGTAAAGGAGTAAGTGATGCCATAGTGCAGCGCACACAGGGTTTCCTGTGAGAACTGTTTGACACAGACAGCGATATCCTATTCTGCAGTAGCGAGTGGACCCAGCGACAGGGTGGACTGAGTTTGGCGGATGATGATGGAGCCCAAACTTCCATTAAGGGAAATACTAAAAAGGGGGAAGAGAAGAATACACTGCGTTCGGGACCGTATGAGGCATGGATGCCGATTACGAGCTTACAGGGATGTATTCACAGCGCGTCTCGAGTGCAGTGTATTCTTTCCTTCTGATCCAGTGGTACGTCTAGCCGTGCCTCCGCTATACAGGAATGAACCTGGGTAGCGGTCAACCCGCACACAGTAATTAAATTACTCGACAATAGTAATTATTTCCTGGTTGTCAGTTAATTGCACTTAGCCTAAGCGAGGGAATATACGCCGGGCCTCCCCACAGTTTCAGTCATGATAGATCGAATAGCTTGCCATTGGTGAAGTGGTCATTGTCGAGGGTATTCGAGCGCAAAGGCTTCACAAAACCCATAATGCCCAGAGGAATTGTGGGGTAGTAACGAGTGGCTTGTGAGAGAAAAGGGGGAAGAAAGAAGGGGGCACGCTGTGATCGCCGATGGATACTGCCAGCGCGCGAGTGGAAATCAACTGGCGGAGTAAAACAAGCCATTGTTGGCCGTGGTAATAATACCCCCGGCCAAGGTCTCATCGATGATCTCCTTGGTCTGTTCTGCGCAACGGCCGCACTGGGAGGAGACTCCCAATTGACGTCTCAGCGCCTTAATAGAAGTGGAGCCATCGTAGACTGCCTCTTTGATTTGGCGGTCGGTAATACCTTTGCAGATACATACATACATCGTTAGGGGACTCTGATCGATCTTTAACCAATGCTAGACTGATGTAAATCCTATTGCAATTGAGAATGAGTGTCAATAAGATTTCTAAAAGATCGTAAATCCATCGTTTTGTTTCCTTTTTATGCAAAATCTTGAGTTTCACTTCCTTTTTACAGCCCAGTTCACGCATGGTTGTTCTGCTATCAGCCTCATTTAAAAAATTTATGGGCCTGAAATAATTGGCTGTGTATCATAGCGACCCACTATCAATTCTTATTCGATTTATAGCTGTTGCGTATAAATTGAACACTTCATTCTTAACAACAACTCATCATTGGATTGAGGAGGTTTTCATGGCAGTACTAGTAGGCAAGCCGGCTCCCGATTTCACCGCTGCAGCGGTATTGGGTAATGGCGAGATCGTCGATACTTTTAACCTGAAAGAAGCTATCAAAGGTAAGAAAGCGGTCGTTTTCTTCTACCCGCTGGACTTCACCTTTGTATGTCCTTCTGAGCTGATCGCATTCGACCATCGTTTTGCCGAGTTCGAAAAGCGCGGTGTTGAGGTAATCGGTGTATCCATCGACTCCCAATTCTCTCACAACGCTTGGCGCAACACCCCGGTGAACGAAGGTGGCATCGGTCCGGTTAAATACACCCTGGTTGCAGACGTTAAGCATGAAATCTGCCAGGCGTACGACGTAGAAGCCGACGCTGGCGTGGCTTTCCGCGGTTCCTTCCTGATCGACGAAGAAGGCATGGTTCGCCACCAGGTGGTTAATGACCTGCCACTGGGCCGTAACGTTGACGAGATGCTGCGCATGGTTGACGCTCTGGCGTTCCACCAGGAGCACGGCGAAGTATGCCCAGCCGGTTGGCAAGAAGGTGACAAAGGTATGAACGCTTCTCCGGAAGGCGTAGCGGCTTACCTGAGCGAGAATGCTGAAAAGCTGTAAGCTCAAATATTGACTGGGGATTCCCCAGGCAGAGAAACCGCCGCAAGGCGGTTTTTTCGTTTGTACAGAGGCACAAGTGCAATTTCACACTTGTGGCACAGGCGACCGCACCCAGGCTGGAGATTGCGACTAGAATTCTGCGGTCAGTCCTGCGTGGCGCCTAAATAGAGTTTTTGCCCGCTGGCTGCTAGTCTTATCTGCATGTACCGGATTGCTTTGGCGGCTCGATTTGCGTATGAGACCTGCAATTCTTTCAAATATTGTCTACCACCTGCGTGCCGGGAAGGCCCGCATTCTCCTCTCAGCGTTGCTTCTGTGCGGGCTGGCTTTGCCTGCGCGGGCCGTGGATATTGACACCAGAGCCAAGGCATTTGATCGTTACTTTCGGCAGATGATGGCGGGCAAGTCTATTCCCGGTGGCGCCTATGTAATTGTCGACGGCAACCGGGTGGTCGCGATGGACACCTATGGTGTGCGGATCAGGGGCAAGGCAGGCAAAGTAGATCGAGATACGGTTTTCCGTCTGGCTTCAGTATCGAAAACCTTTGCCGCGAGCATGGCCACCATCTTGGAGCATGAAAACCGCTTCAGCTGGAGTGACAAGGTGGTCAATTATGTGCCGAACCTGAGTTTCAAAACATCATCCCTATCGCGCCAATTGCAGGTGGAGCACTTGCTCAGCCACTCTTCAGGCCTGACCCCCAACGCTTACGACAACTACCTCGAAGACAATAAACCACTGAGCAAAATATTGCCGAAATTCGCTAATATCGATCCGCGCTGTACCCCCGGGAAGTGCTATGGCTACCAGAATGTGCTGTTCAGCCTAATCGAGGATGTCATTTACGAAGCCACCGGTGTCTCCTTTGCTAATCAACTTAAACAGCGCATCTTTGTGCCGCTGAAAATGCAGAATGCTTCGGTGGGCTGGGAAAGCTTTATGGCCTCTGATAACCGCGCCGCGCCACACGTGCAGACTGGCAGTGGCTGGCGTCCGGTAAAAGTGGAAAAAGAATACTATTTTGCCGCTCCAGCAGCCGGCGTAAACGCCAGCATCTCCGATATGGCCCAGTGGCTGAAGGCACAGATGGGATACTACCCGAAAGTGTTGTCCCCGGAAGTGATTGAGGACATGACCACAGAGCGGGTGACAACTCAGCGACATATGCGTCATCGTATCTGGCGGGACTATCTGTCCCACGCGGGTTACGGGCTGGGCTGGCGCCTCTATACCATCGGCGACGACCGCATTATCTACCATGGTGGCTGGGTAGCCGGTTTTCGCGCCGCAGTTGCCTACTCGGAAAAGCTGAAGATCGGCATCGCTATCCTGATGAATGCCGAGTCCCGGGTAATCTCCGATTTGACCGCAAATTTTGTGATTGATATTACCGGCAAGGGCAGCACTGCTACCGTTAAGACCAGCGGGGATCGTTGACCTCGCTGCGTGCACTTTGAACCTCCCCCTTGAAACCCGTCAGAAGATCCTCATATCTGCTTTCTATTCCGATTGACGTGTATGGGGAGAACCAATAAATGACCGTTGAGGCCCACAAAGAGAGCCATGGATTCCAGACGGAAGCCAAACAGCTGCTGCACCTGATGATCCATTCGCTCTACTCCAATAAGGAAATTTTCCTTCGCGAGTTAGTATCCAACGCTTCCGATGCTGCTGATAAGCTGCGCTTTGAGGCGCTGTCCAAGCCCGAACTGTTGGGCGATGATGCTGATCTGCGTATTCGCATCGAATTTGATAAGGACGAGGGCACCCTGACCATTACCGATAACGGCATTGGTATGAGCCGCGATGAAGTGATCGAAAACCTCGGCACCATTGCCCGCTCAGGCACCTCCGCGTTTATGCAGCAATTGACAGGCGACCAGAAAAAAGATGCGCACCTGATCGGCCAGTTTGGTGTGGGCTTCTACTCTGCATTTATCGTTGCCGACAAAGTGGATGTATTTACCCGTCGAGCCGGCCTTGATGCTGACCAGGGCGTGCACTGGGAGTGCCATGGTGAAGCAGAATATTCCGTAGAAAATATTGAGTGGCCTCAGCGCGGTACCCGTGTAGTTTTGCACTTGAAGGAAGATGCCAAAGAGTTTGCCGATGGTTGGCGCTTGCGTTCCATTATCAAGAAGTACTCCGACCACATCGCACTTCCGGTGGAAATGCTGAAAGAACAGATGCCGGCGGCAGAGGGTGAAGAGAAGGAAGAAGAAAAGGCGCCTGAATTTGAGGCGGTTAACGCTGCCCAGGCGCTGTGGACTCGTCCGCGCTCTGAAGTCAAGTCTGAAGAATATAAAGAGTTCTACAAGCATATCTCCCACGACTTCGACGACCCATTGATTTGGAGTCACAACCGTGTAGAGGGTAAGCAGGACTACACCAGTCTGCTGTATATCCCTGCGCGCGCTCCGTTTGATCTGTACCAGCGCGATGCTGCCCGAGGTCTCAAGCTATATGTACAGCGCACCTTTATCATGGATGACGCAGAGCAATTCCTGCCGCTGTACTTGCGCTTTGTAAAAGGCATTCTGGATTCCAACGACCTGCCGTTGAACGTATCCCGTGAAATTCTGCAAAAAGACCGCAATACCGATGCGATCAAGAGTGCCTTAACCAAGCGCGTTCTGGATATGCTGGATAAGTTGGCGAAAAAGGATGGAGATGAGTACCAGAAATTCTGGGATCTGTTCGGGAATGTGCTGAAAGAAGGCCCGGCAGAAGACTTCTCCAATAAGGAAAAAGTGGCAAAGCTGCTGCGTTTCGCAACCACCCATACCGATACCGATAAGCAGGACCAGTCCCTGGAAGATTACATCGGTCGGATGAAGGATGGTCAAAAAGCGATCTACTATGTGTGTGCGGATAATTTCGCTACAGCCAAGTCCAGCCCCTACCTGGAGGTCTTCCGCAAGAAGGGCATTGAGGTATTGCTGCTCACCGATCAGGTGGATGAGTGGTTTGTGGGCCATATGAACGAATTTGATGGCAAGCAATTCCAGGACGTCGCCAAGGGAGCGTTGGATCTCGGTGAAGCCGAGAGCGATGAGGACAAAGCCGAGCGCGAAAAAGTCGAAAAGGAGTCCGGTGCCCTGGTTGAGCGGGTACAGGAAGTGCTCGAAGACCGTGTTGAATCTGTGCGCGCGACCACTCGCTTGGTGGATTCTCCCGCGTGCCTGGTGGTGAGCGAACAAGACATGGGTCCGCAGATGCGCCGCATCCTGGAGCAGGCTGGGCAGGCCTTGCCGGATGCCAAGCCTATCTTTGAGCTGAATCCATCCCATCCGTTGGTGCAGCGCCTGGACCAAGAACAGGATGAGGACCGCTTCGCGGATCTCACCAATATCCTGATGGACCAGGCCAACCTGGCGGCGGGTAACCAGCTTGCGGACCCGGCTGACTATGTGCGTCGCTTGAATACGCTGCTGCTTGAGATGCACGACTAAGCGCATCTCCCAATAAATGGTTCACACTGTGAGCTGGCCACAGTAATACTCCACCGGGTTTTACTATGGTATCGATGTACGGCCCCTGCCGTACCAGCCTGCCTTTATCCGGTCGGCTGGTCGCGACAGCGGGCCGTTTTCTGTTTTGGTCAGGTTGCTTTGTGAAGTTGTATGCACACTCCCCGTAATTTGAGCTCTTTGGGCTTAGCGGGTCATACCTCTATAATCCCAGGCCACGAGAAAAGCTTTATTGGAATTACTATGCAAAAAGAAACTTCCAACCCCCTCACCATAGCCGTATTGGGCGGCGGCAGTTTCGGAACGGCGATTGCCAACATTGTGGCGGGTAATGGCCACGATACTCGCCAGTGGATGCGGGATTCGGAGAGCGCGGAAGCTTGCCGGGAGGCGCGCGAAAACCACAAATACCTGCCAGGTGTGGCGCTGCACCCAGAACTTTGCATCAGTAGTGACCTCCAGGAAGCGGTGCAGGGATGCGATATTATTTTTGTTGCTATTCCCAGTAAGTCTTTTCGTGAAGTGGTGCGTCGTGTGGCACCGCTACTGAAGCCAGGCACCATGCTGATCTCTACCACCAAAGGGATTGAGCACGACAATTTCCACTTGATGAGCGACATACTGCGAGAGGAAACCACCGGCATGCGTGTGGGGGTGTTGAGCGGGCCCAATTTTGCCAAGGAAATTGTTGCCGGCCATTACACTGCGACGGTGATTGCCAGTGAAGACGAATCTCTGTGTAAGGATATTCAGACGGCTCTACACTCTGAAACCTTTCGGGTTTATTCCAGTAATGATGTGTTTGGGGTGGAGCTGGCCGGCGCCCTGAAAAATATTTACGCGATAGTGACTGGCATGGCGGCGGCACTGGATCGTGGGCAGAACACTATCAGCCTGCTGATTACCCGATCTCTCGCTGAAATGATGCGATTTGCCGAAGCAATGGGAGCAGATCCTATGACATTTATCGGCCTCGCTGGTGTTGGCGACCTGATATTGACCTGTTCTTCCGATTTGAGCCGCAACTACCGGGTGGGTTATTTGGTGGGTAAAGGCAAGTCACTGGATCGTGCTGTCGCAGAAATCGGTCAGGTGGCCGAGGGTGTAAATACCGTCCGACTGATTAAACAGAAAGCAGACGAAATGGGTGTCTATATGCCCTTGGTTTCCGCGATTCACGCCATATTATTTGAAGAGCGACCGATCCCAGAGGTAATTCGCAATTTAATGTCGGGCGCACAAACATTTGACGTGGCCTACTCGGCCAAGCCTTGATGGAAGCCTCTTATGAAAAACGATGAACTTAAACGCAACCTGACTTCCGGCAACCAGTGGGTGCGACTGATCTATATGGTGCTGTTTGGCATCTGTTTACAGTTGGCCGGTTGGGTGTTGTTGGCTGTGGTGGTACTGCAATTCCTGTTTTCAATTACTGGTGGCAGCTCTAACGATAATCTGCGTCGTTTTGGCGATCAGCTCGCCTCTTATATCTACCAGACAGTACAGTTCTTAATTTACAACTCCGAAGACAAGCCTTTTCCTTTTGCCGAATGGCCTGAGTCCGACGTAGATGATCTTTCCGGTTATGAAGGTGCCGAGGAAATTTCTGCGGAAGTGGTCTCTACAGAGGAAAAAGTAGAAACTGTGAACAAGGCTGAGTCAAAAGAGGGAGAGGCTGAGGACGCGATAATTCTAGGCAGCGATGAGCCTGCAGATGATAGCAAGCCCGAGCTTGTGGAGGAAAGTGCTGATGAGTCCCCAGCTGCATTCGCTGATAAAAAAGGCGAGCCTGATGAACGCGGTGATAAAAGCTAGCCAGCAGCACAGCTCCAACTGAGGCTACATAGATGCAATTATTTATCCTGCGCCACGGAAAAGCCGAGCCGATGCCCGGCAACGATGCTGCTCGAGCCCTGACCGAGCGAGGGCGCAAACAGGTGGCGCAAGTTTGCAAGAAACGCTCCCAAGAATTGTCGGCGGTGCGCGCTATTTGGGCGAGTCCTTTGGTGCGCACCCAACAAACGGCCGATATTGTTTCCGCACACCTGGGCTTGCCCATAGTTACCGAGCCGCTGTTAATAGGGGATCGTGATCCTCAGCAGTTACTCGACCTCCTGCAGCAGCAGGAAAACTTCCCCATTTTGCTGGTGAGTCATCAACCATTGGTTGGCCGTCTGCTCAATGGTCTGTGTGGTACCGGAGATCAACACTCTATGGGGACCTCTAGTCTGGCTTGCGTGAGTTCGGAAGTCTGGGCCGACGGCTGTGCGGACCTGGACTGGCTGCAGCACGCTGATTAATCGCTGGTTTTACCCTTCATAGCAACCCCGCCCTGTCGTGTTGCACTTTAATCACCATCCCGCTGGTGCCAAGTGTCATTGCCCGACTCAGTGACAGGCTGCACCATCTTGCTCCTGATGCAAAAAGTGACTCAATGGAAATAGCGCCCATGAAGCAATCCGTTCCCAGCGAAATCAGTCTCGAGTTTGAAAGTAAGACTATCGCCGCTCGACAGTGGGGGGACACTTCGGGCGAGCCGGTGCTGGCCCTGCACGGATGGCTGGACAATTGCGCCAGTTTCGACCGCCTGGCCCCTCTGCTTGAGGGTATTAACCTTGTCGCCTTGGATATGGCAGGACACGGTCGTAGTTACCACCGCTCCTCCCATGCCAACTACAACATCTGGGAGGAGGCCGAGGATATTATCGGTGTTTCAGAAGCCCTGGGCTGGCGCAATTTCTCCCTGCTTGCCCACTCACGCGGTGCTATTGCGAGTGTGATTACCGCCGGTACTTTCCCTAACAGGGTAAAGCGCCTTGCACTGATTGATGGTCTGGCACCTGCAGCCACAAAGGATGAAGAATCACCGGATATTCTTGCCAAAGCCATCGCCCAGCGTGCCCGCTACAGGCACCGCAAGGCCAAGGTATATCCGACCCTTGAGGGAGCCGTAGAAGCCCGTATGAATGGCCTCTTCCCCCTTTCTGAATGGGCCGCGCGGGTACTGACCGAGCGCGGTACTCGTCCGCTTGAAGGTGGTTTTACCTGGAGTAATGATCCCCAACTGATGGCGGCCTCCACCGCCAAGCTCAATGAGGTGCAGATTCGAGCCTTTATATCACGCCTCAACATGCCAGTACGCCTGGTCCTGGCGCAGGGGGGAATTACAAATATGATTAAGAAGCTGCGCCCGATACTGGCGGGTTATGAAAATATTGAAGTGCGGGAGCTGCCGGGCAGTCACCATTTGCATATGGAGGACGGTGCCGAGGGGATCGCGGAGTGGTTTGGACCTTTCTTGCGCGGTGAGTCCGACTAACCGGCTAGAAAGGCACTCGCTTTGAATAGCAACTGGGGTCCATTTCCCGCACTTCTACCGAGACCGCGGGCACGCCATCGGCAAACTGGCACAGGCAGTTGAATACCGCTGAGCTAAGTGCCTCCCGCTCCCTGGAGCTGCGACCCTCCAGCAAGCGGATCTCGGCATGGATAAAGCTGTCGCCATTATCCCCGGCAATAAACTGGTCATACGCCCTGGCGCGGGTCTTGATGTTGTGGGAGGCGAACAACCCGGAGCGATTCATCGCCTCCTGTGCAGAGCTGACCAGGGCGGCTACAGATATCCTGTTTTCCAGGTTTTTTGCATACTCTATGACTAGGTGAGGCATGCTATTCGCTCCGTGATTATTGGCGGCCTCTGGGGCCGCACCATGCCGGTGAGCCGCTGCGGTTACTGGCGAAGCAGAGCAAGGAACTCGTTGCGTGTTGCCTGGTTACTGCGGAAAGTACCGAGCATTGCCGAGGTCTTCATCACTGAGTTCTGCTTTTCCACGCCGCGCATCATCATGCACATGTGTTTGGCTTCGATAATAACGCCGACACCGGCAGCGCCGGTGACGTTTAGCAAGGTCTCGGCGATCTCGACGGTGAGCTGCTCCTGGATCTGCAGGCGACGCGCATACATATCGACAATGCGTGCCACCTTGGACAGGCCAACAACCTTGCCATTGGGAATATAGGCTACATGGGCGCGGCCGATAAATGGCAGCAGGTGATGCTCGCACAGGGAGTAGAGTTCGATATCCTTAACCAGCACCATCTCGCTGCAGTCGGAGGGGAAGAGCGCATCATTGACCACGTCATCTACGGTCAACTTGTAGCCGCGGGTCAGGTATTCCATAGCCTTGGCGGCGCGCTCCGGAGTGTCTTTGAGTCCTGGGCGTTGCGGATCTTCGCCGATTGATTCAATAATTCGCGCGTAGTGTTCGTTCATGCTGCTCTTTCCAACATCTCAGCCCAAAGGGCGGGTGCGCTACCCTAAGCGTTTGTAACCCGAGAGTAAAGATCCGCGCGGACCTGGGATCTGTTGGCACTAATTTGATTGCCACTGCCGGAGGCTATTTTTCGTCCAGCAAGGCAGAAGGAGTGCTGTGTGATCATTCTACATAAGCGGCTGATAGTGCAGCTGGATGGAAAAATGGTCCCGGCCCTTTGGGTTGTGGTTATAAAAACGCCACTCAGCGCTACTCGTCGCTTATTTGGAGTAACCAAACTACACTCCTCGTGCTTTGATTGGCGCTTCTATAGCCACAACAGAGACCATCAAATTAGTGTCAACAGGCCCTGATGAGATACATAGTACTTAAGGATAGATTCGATGATAGAAAGGCGTGAATCCAGCCTGCACGAGCTGACCACGGTTTTGGACTACATTCGCTGGGGCACCAGCCGATTTCATGAGGCTGGCCTTTGGTACGGCCATGGCACCGACAACGCCTGGGATGAAGCGGTATTACTTGTCACCCACGCTCTACACCTGCCGCCTTATAGCAAGCCGGAGATACTGCAGGCTCGCCTGACCATGGAGGAGAGGCGCGATGTGCTCACCATCCTGGAGCGACGTTTTACCGAGAGGGTACCGGCTGCCTACCTGACCCAGGAAGCGCACTTTTGCGATATGAGTTTCTACGTGGATGAGCGGGTGCTGGTACCTCGCTCACCGATTGGCGAGATGATTCGCCACAACTTCCAACCCTGGCTCAAGGTGGAGCCCTTGGCGATCCTGGACCTGTGTTGTGGCAGCGGCTGTATTGGCATTGCCTGTGCTGAGGCCTTCCCGGAAGCTCGCGTAGACCTGAGTGATATTTCCGAAGGAGCTATTGAAGTGGCGCAGATCAATATCAATCGTCACGACCTCAATGAGCGGGTGCGCGCGGTACAGTCGGACCTTTTTGCCGGTCTGCAGGGTTTCAGCTATGAGTTGATCGTTTGCAACCCACCCTATGTGGATGCCCGAGATCTGGCGGAAATGCCAGAGGAATACAGAGCTGAACCCGAAATTGCCCTGGGTTCAGGCGAGGATGGTCTCGATTTTACCCGCCGCTTGTTGCGTGAGGCCGCTAATCATCTGCAACCAGAGGGGTTGCTGATTTGTGAAGTGGGCAATAGCTGGGAGGCCCTGGAACAGACCTTCCCGGAAGTCCCCTTTATGTGGCCCGAGTTTGAGGATGGAGGCCACGGTGTTTTCGTCATCAGTCGTGAAGAGTTGCTCGCTTACCAATCTTACTTTGAAAAAGAGTAATTTCTTTTGCCAGCCCGGCAATTTGGATTGTCGGGTTATTCATCCAGGCCGGTCATGGGGAGTATTTGTGTTTTTTGTTTCCCGGCATGCGTTGGGACGGGCAGATCCTTTATAATGCGCAGCTTCCCCCGAAGCCAACCCCTATTTAACTACCTACTTAGCTGGAAAAGTCGCATATGTCGGGCAATACCTTTGGCAAGTTATTTTGCGTCACCACTTTTGGCGAAAGCCATGGCCCCGCTCTGGGCTGTATCGTTGATGGCTGCCCCCCAGGGCTGGAGATCAGTGAAGAGGAAATCCAGCTTGAGCTGGATCGCCGCAAGCCCGGTACCTCTCGCTATACCACCCAGCGCCGCGAACCGGATCAGGTAAAAATTCTTTCCGGCGTGTTTGAAGGGAAAACAACAGGCACTCCCATTGGACTTTTGATTGAGAATACCGATCAGCGCTCCAAGGATTACAGCAACATTGCCGAACAGGTACGCCCCGCCCACGCCGATTATACCTATTGGCAGAAGTACGGAATCCGCGACTACCGTGGCGGTGGTCGCTCATCTGCACGTGAAACTGCTATGCGTGTTGCCGCCGGGGCCATTGCAAAAAAATGGCTTAAGCAGAAATATGGCATAGAAGTGCGGGGTTATCTTTCCCAGCTGGGGCCCATCAAGGCTCAAAAGCTGGATTGGGGCCAAGTGGAGCAGAATCCCTTCTTCTGTCCGGACGCCGAGCGGGTTCCGGAAATGGAAGCCTATATGCAGGACCTGATCAAAGAGGGCAACTCTATCGGCGCGCGTATTTCAGTACATGCCAGCGGCGTGCCAGCCGGGTTGGGTGAGCCGATATTTGATCGCCTGGATGCAGATCTGGCCCACAGCTTAATGAGTATTAACGCGGTAAAAGGGGTTGAAATTGGGGCTGGCTTTGCCAGTGTGGAGCAGAGGGGGACCGAGCACCGTGATGAAATTACCCCGGAAGAGGGTTTCCTCTCGAATAATGCAGGCGGCATCCTCGGGGGAATCTCCAGCGGCCAGGATGTCATTGCCCATATCGCTTTGAAGCCCACCTCCAGTCTGCGTATCCCCGGCCGCAGTGTCGATCGTTCCGGCAATGCCATTGAAGTGGTTACAAAGGGGCGACACGATCCATGTGTGGGTATTCGAGCAACGCCTATTGCCGAAGCGATGATGGCCCTGGTACTTATCGACCATGTCCTGCGACATCGCGGTCAGAATGGAGATGTAACCCCGGGTTAAGTCTGGGTAGCCTTTGAATGCCCCGCTGGGCGGAAAATATTCAGAGGCTCCCTAACTTCAGGAAAGGCTGTTCCTATTAGGATACCGGCGAAAGCTGGTATCAATCTCAGTCGTATTAATGTCCGCATGCTCCAGTAGCCCTTGGAGAGAATGCAGATCCTAGCCAGCCACAAGTATGTATATTGCAAAACTGTGGCGAAATGCATAGCAGTGTACGGGTTTATTGGTACGGGCTTGCTTATTTGTAATACGAACCTGCGGGTTAAAGTTGTCCTATGCAAAGGGCGCCACCGTTGTTTACCAGAGCTTGAGCAGCGAGCAACCTTGTTAAAGGGTATAGATACTGCCGTGCTAGTTTCTGAGCCATGGTGGGGAATTTTCATTTCAAGGCATTAGTTAAAGACCGCACCTATAAATTCGGAAAGATTGCATAAATTCTTGAATCGCATTTTTCTCTGCTATTTTGTACCGATAAAAAACAGTCAAAAAGCATCAATATTGCTCCAGTCCAGCGGGTTCCGCCAGATGGTCTCTGTGCTATAAAAATACTATTGTTGTCCTCGCATGTCGGCGATGTTAGTCTTTCAATAAATCACTAACTTGCGATAATAATATTCCAAAAAGTAGTGATGCATATGAGTTATAAGATGCATCCGTAAAGATCAGACAAAATTTAAGATAATAACTACAGAGCAAAGAGCAGCCAATAAAGCAATGGTGCGCTAAAAGGCGTCAACCGTTGGGTCGCATCAAATTTAGGATTTAACGAGATACTAAAAAGGGGGAAGGAAAGAATACACCCCGCTCGGGACCGTATGAGGCTTGGATGCCGATTGCGAGCTTACAGGGATTTATTCACAGCGCGTCTCGAGAGCAGTGTATCCTTTCCTTCCGGCCCACTAGTACCTTTTTGAGTTGTTGGAGCTAAATGATGGTGGGCGAGCTGCTTAATGGAGGGCGCTCACTGTCAGCTGTATTTTTAAAGCTGAAAAATATTCAGTCGATGTCGAAGAGTGATATGTCTGATTTGAGTGTTAGAGGTTCAGGGTTTTAAAGAGGGTGTGTAATGCATAAGACTGGTTTTGTTGCAGTAATTTTATCGGTCAGCCTAGGGTTGTTTTCTTGTGACCTCAGAAATCAGGGAAGCAGGAGCTTGGGTAAAATTCTGGACCCGGTTCTGAAGGAGGTAATTTCCAAACATAATATTCCAGCCATTTCAGTATCAGTTGTTTCTAAAGGGAACGCTATCTACACTGGATCGGCGGGAATAAAGCAAATAGGCAGGGAGGCACTGCTTTCTTCAAAGGATCTACTTCACATTGGATCAAACGCAAAGGCTTTTACGCCTTATCTCGCAGCAATATTAGTTAAAGAGGGTAAAATAAGCTGGGATACCCACATTTCACAGGTTTTCCCCAGTATTTCTCAGAGTAAAATCGAACAATATGAAGATGCCAGTCTGAGTAATCTTTTGTCTCACCGGGCCTGGATCAAGCCAATGACCGCTGAGGGTGAGTTTGAAGATGTGCCAGACTATTTTATGAGCCCCACTTTGTCTTCTAAGGAGGCTATGGAGGCCAGAGAAAAATTTGTGCCCTACATGTTGGAGTTTAATCCTTCATTACCTGCCAATGGGAAAGCGTATAATTATTCGAATGCTGGTTTTATCATTGCGGCTGCAATGTTGGAGCAAGTGGCTAATCGCCCATGGGAAGAACTTGTCGAGACATATATATTTAAGCCGTTAAATATAGAGGTTGTATTCGGATGGCCAGCGGCTAAAAACAGTAATGGCGTTTACGGACATTTGCAGTCCGAGCTCGGTAAGTTGGAGCCACATGATCCTAATGGTGAATACAAGCTGCCCTCTATATTCGCCCCGGCTGGAGATGTAAGTATATCCACTGATGACTATACGGCGTGGCTGCAAGAAAACCTAAACTGCATCAGCGGAAAGTCAAAGATTCTAAGTAAAAAAACTTGTCACATGTTGCATTTTGGTAGTTCTGACAAGAAACTCTTTCCAATGGGGTGGGGGCGGCAGAAAAGAGATGACGGAATGTTGGTCAGTACTCATGTGGGTTCTGCTGGAACTTTCTTAAGTTACGCCTTGATTTTTGAAGAGAGTAATAGTGCAGTGGCTGTTACTTTTAATAGTGCCAATAAGGATGCTGAACTCGCCTTTAAGGATATTTATGCTGTGTTAAAGCGTGAGCTGCATTTGTGAGCGCCAGCTCTAAGGGCAATGTTAGCTTCAAGGAAGATTATTATGAACAAAATGGAAGTTAAACTTGTTGTATCTTTTACTATAAACGATTATGAAAAGTTCCAAGAGGTGGCTGAGGAATGTTCTGAATATGTCGCAGATAATGAACCTGGCACCCTTGTCTATGAATGGTATGTAGATAGGGAAAGAGCAAAGGGTAAACTATTTGAAACCTATGAAAATATGGAAGCGCTGGAAGCGCATATGCTAGGTGCCGTATTTCAAAGGATCGGACTTAAATTTAAAAAATCCATAACGTGGAATACCATAGAATCATTTGGACATCTTCCCGAGATATTTTATGAAATCTTGGATGGCTTACCAATTGTAAACTGGGCAGAACCTGATATTGTTGCCCGGAAAAAGTGATATAGATTGGTAAAACAGGCGATTTTTTTCGCCTTTCGATGTTTGCAGAATTTATTACTGGATCAGAAGAAAAGAATACACCGCACTCGAGACGCGCTGTGAATACATTCCTGTAAGCTCGTAATCGGCATCCATGCCTCATAGGGTCCCGAGCGCAGCGTATTCTTTACCTCAGGCCCAGTAATAAATTTGTTAATTTTAGTCTCTATTTCAGGCCTCAGCCTCAGCCACTGTCGCGTCTGCACGCAAAGCACCCCAAACTTCAAAGAATTGGGGGCGCTCAATCTTGCGATCTGTAGTCAGCGTCAGTAGTGATAACAATTCGGTGTCCGCGAAGAGAGCTTCTATCTCACTCTGAGCTTGCCGTGTGGCATTCTGAAAACAGTCCTGCAAGCGTTGCAATAGATAGAAGCGATAAGGTATCACCAAGGTGGTTAAGCGAATGCCACGCCAATCAAATTCAGCACGCCCAATCGTTCGTGTAGTGGGGTCGTCCATGCCGTTGGTTCCCGCTTCGAGTGTCGGGCGTTGGCGCAGCCAGTGATTGGCAAACTGCACATGCGCCTCTATTTCAGGCAGGTATTCAACGGCAATATATTGCATTAAAGCTTTCAGGGTGGTGGGTAGTGATTGCGGATCAATCAGAGGCGGCGCTACATCACTATGCTCTACCCAATAATCCTCACGGGTATTCATACGCTCGACCCAGCGAGCTACTGCCGGTGCTTGCTGACGCATCAACATGCCTGGTGCCGGATCACGGTACAAATGGGCGTAGAGTGGCCCCATCAGCGCGTAGTCACCTAAAGTGGGTCTGTGCCCCAGTAAATAGGGGAAGTCTTGTAGATGGCTGGAGAACAACTGTAGAAACTCACTGTAGGACGCCTCGATTAGAGTCTCGCTCTGCTCAGTGACCCCAAAGCCACGACAAGCTTTTCGCATGCGACTGCTGGCAAAATCGAAAAGAGCATCTTCTGTTTGCGAGTCGGCATTGGCTGGCGCCAAGCCAGCTATAAATTCATCCTTGATATACGGCAGGTTCTGGGTATCAAAGTTCCAGCGGTAATGCATTGCCGGACGCAGTAAGCCTTCGCTGCCAAACAATTCAAATAAATATGATATGGCCTGTAATACGACATTGGATGGATATGCCGGCTTGCGAGCTCCCCCTTGCTGTTCAAAGTAATCGATGATATCCGAACTGTCTTGTACCAGTTGACCACCGGGAGATTCTATAACTGGCATAATCAGGCGGCCAAGTTTTGGTAGTAGCTGTTGGCTATAGTGAAAATTATTGACGCCAAATTCAACAAAATCAATGTTCTGTTTTCGTAAGTAGCTACGAGCCTTTGCGGTATAGAGAGAGGCGGACATACCGTAAAGTTTATAAGTTTTTTTCATTGGGAATGCCTGGCTGTTTTCGGTAAAAGCGCTGTTTAAATACAGTTGCTCAGTTGAGCGATGAGATATGTTCCTACTCAGCGATAGTGTTTGATTGGAATCAATGTGTGTGGGGAAGCTTATTATTCAGAAATATTTTACAAGCTCTTTGTTGTTTCTGGTAGATGACCATTTCAATAAATTACATTGCTCATAACTGTAGCAGTGATATCTGGCTCACATTTGGTATAGAGCTTGCCCGGCTATTAATGATGTTTTTGTCGGTGTTATCTATTCGACTCATGAGGTAAATTAGCAGAGGACTAATGTTACTTCATTTCTATATTTTCATCCTGTGTAATGAAGCGTAGGATAGCGAGAAGTGGTGGATTCAATGTTGAATCATTTTATGATGTCGATGATGGTGTTTTTGAGCTGGATATTTGGGCGCTATGTGGTACATGAGGATATGCCGGTTGGAGGGGAAATGCTTGCTGTACTGAAGGTCGCTTAATCGGTGGCAATAGAATTAATTCTAATTGGTCTGCTATTGATATTGGTGGCAGGAGTTATTCATGGAGCATTGGGCTTTGGCTTCCCAATGCTCGCGACACCCATTCTCGCACTTGCTTATGGCTTGAAGACTGCCGTCATCTTAACGATGATACCCTCACTCCTGATTATTATTACCAGCTTATATAATTGTCGATCTTATAAGATTGATATCAAGAAATATGGCTTGATAATTGCCATTATATCTTTAGGCAGTTTGTCTGGTGCATGGTTATTGACCTGGGTAAATCCGGATGTTCTAAAACTGTTGCTGGCGGGATCAATACTGGTTTACCTCCTCTCTGGGTCTATTAACAAATACCTGGCTGCACTGTCGAGAAAGCCACATTTATTTGCCGTTCTAATTGGGCCTTTAGCCGGTCTGATCGGTGGTGCTACTAATGCTGTTGCACCAGTTCTTATGATCTACTTGCTGAGAATGACTCAATCGAAACAAGAGATTATTTTTGTTTCCAATGCCTGTTTCTTAATAGGTAAGTTGATGCAACTTGCAATTCTTTCATTGTACCTAACGTACGATGAGTTGGAATTGCTCCCCCTGTCCATGATTACTATTGTTGCCTATTTAGGGTTGGTCGCTGGTTTGAGTGTGCAGTCCCGGATTGACAATGATCGTTATCGCTCAATAATTCGCTATGCTCTATCTTTATTTATGTGTATGCTAATCTATCAAGGAATGGCCAATTTGGTATTTGTTGAGTCACGGGTAGTGTAAGGTCTCTAGCAAGTGCGCACCTAAAAATTCGTAAGATGGTCTGTAAATGGGGCTTTACTTAGCCCCACAAATTTCGCTGCCTGATCAAAGTATTATTTCTCTGTCTCAGAAGTGCCTTCCTCAAACCGCAACCCCTTAATCAGTAAATTCAAAATACGGTATGTGTGTTGGATGTCGTCCTCATTGTTGGTAACGGATAGGTTGCCGATTGCCCGCAACAGATCATAAGGATCGGCATCTCGCTGGATTTCTCCGGACTCCTTTGCGGCGGACAGCAGTGCGATCAGGGCCGGTTCAAAATGTGCGCGGAAGTAGGCTGGCAATGCCTCAAAAGCAGGGTCGCCGGAATGGAGGGCTGCGGCCAATCCTTTTTTAGTGGCGAGGAAATTGATATAGCGCTTTAACCAGAGGGTTAGCGCTTGTAGCGGACTGTTTTTAGCGGCAAGGGTTGCAGCCTCAGCGGCGCACTCGTCCACTTCCCGGCGGAATACACTGGCCACCAAATCTGATCGCTGGGGGAAACGGCGGTACAGAGTACCTATACCCACGCCCGCTTTGGCGGCAATGTCCCTGACGGGCGCATTCACGCCTGAGGTTAAAAATACCTCCTTGGCCGCTTGTAGTACCGCATCCTCGTTGCGCACCGCGTCGGCGCGCAGCGGGCGCTTATTCTCGGACTTGGAGCTTTTCATTGTTAGACAAACCTACCTCTTTCAACTCTTTAGTACAGGGCTTGAACCTTGCACCGGCGCGGGCACCGTGCCACTTGACAAGCGGAACGGCGATCCACATACTGCAGGCTATAAGTGGATCTATGTTCCGTTTGTAGCGGAGCAGTGTTTCATTTAGGCCAGTATATTCGACTCAGCAGACGTGCGTCATCGCATAACCCAAGAGACCAGTCATGAACAACCTCATTGATAAATCGCGCCTAATACCAATCGGTAAACGCAAACCCGCGGTATCCATCAGCTCGGTAACCTTGCCTATGCCAGGTAGGGATCAGCCACTGGAAATGCGTATTACAGCCCCGGCAACGGACGGTGACTTGCCGATCATTTTACTGTGCCACGGGCATGGTCCTTCACTGTACCTTCCCTCAAAAGACGGCTATGGACCGCTGGTAAATTGTTATGCGGAACACGGGTTTGCGGTCATTCAGCCCACTCAGGCCAACGCCAAGATTTCAGGGCTGGCGCCCGATGCCCCAGGGGCACCGCTGTTTTGGCGTGCGCGTGTTGAGGAAATAAAACAAATCCTCGACCACCTCAATGAAATAGAAGCGCAAGTCCCAATGATCGCCGGGCGCCTGAATCACAATAAAATTGCCGCTGTAGGGCATTCTGCCGGAGCCCAGATCGTCGGCATGTTGCTCGGTGCCCGATTGGACGACCCGAAAGATAAGGATGCGAAAAAGGTCAACGCCTATGACCCGCGCATCAAAGCCGGTGTATTACTGGCGGCGCCGGGTAACGGGGGCAACGACCTGAGCGAGTTCGCACGGGAACACTACTCGGAGTTGAATCCGGATTACTCACATCTGGTGACGCGGACGCTCGTGGTGTACGGAGACGAGGATGTAAACCCCCACTTAACCATTCGCGGTGCCGACTGGCATGCCGATCCCTACCACTTAAGCCCCGGTAGTGACAGCCTGTTAACCCTCTTTGGGGCAAAGCACGGGCTCGGTGGTATTGCCGGTTACGATGCCAAAGAGACAGATGATGAAGATCCGGATCGCCTGGTGATCACCCAGCGTATGACCTGGGCCTATCTCAGTTCCGCCCTGATTGAAGGCAATTCCGCATGGAGCGATGCGTGCAAAGCACTGGCAGAGCACGCCGGGCACTTGGGGCGCGTAGAGCAGAAGTAGCCGGGAAAAGTCCGGCATCCACGGACAGCAGGAGAACCGCGTTGTGCATCTTCGCTACCATCCAGCCGGCAATAAAATAGATGAACCCTCCTTTATTTTATTGCTGTCTGCGAAATACCGGTAAGGCTACGTGAAGCTGTTGGTATTTTATACTAAAAAGGGGGAAGGAAAGAATACACTTCGCTCGGGACCGTATGAGGCATGGATGCCGATTAGGAGCTTACAGGGATGTATTCACAGCGCGTTTCGAGTGCAGTGTATTCTTTCTTTCTGACCCAGTAGTAGGTTTGCCCCAGCCTATGGCCGGTGGCGACACCCTCTATAGCACCTAGTACATTTGAACCAGAAAAAATTACACAGCAGGCAAAACTTCAAATACAAAGTGACTTTTTGACGGGTTTTATTGGCAGATAATGTCCAATTATCTTGCTCTTTGTGTTTGTACCACTTCTCTTTTTTATACTATCTTTCGAATTGCCGGGTAGCTGATTTTTATGCAGTCACTCGGAGGCTTTATGCGGCTAAAAATAATGGCATTAATTAACACATAGGTAAACCACCGCCTCTGGCGGTGAGACTTGACAAGGCTCTGCCGTTCCGGCGTGCAGAGTAAAAATATGGCC